>JAOZTG010000190.1 GCA_029939235.1 Flavobacteriaceae bacterium | reverse complement strand
GAACTGATAAACCAGTTGCTATTACAATTGTATGTACAATGATACCTGATGCTAAACCAGCAGAAATGATAATTCCATTTTTTTTACCTTTGGTAATGCTTTCGGTTAGTACAAAAACATTATCAGGTCCAGGCATTAATGACAGTGTTATGGATGCCAATAAAAATGATATCAATAATTCTATATCCATAATTTATGTTTTTTATTGTCCAACTATTGCTGTAATTTCGATTTCTATCAAACAATCAAAATGTAATTCACGAGTTGGAATGATACACCTCGTTGGTTTATGTTCTTTAAAGAAAAGACTATATCGTTCATTAACTTTATCCCATAATTCAATATTCGAGATATAAACTCGTACTTGTAATATTTGGTTTTTAGAACTTCCTGCTTCGGTTAATATGCTTTCAACATTTTTCAGCACTAAATCGGTTTGCTCTTCAATTGATGAAGGAATAGTTTTAGTTATTTGGTCAATTGGAAGTTGTCCAGAAAGATATAATATGCCATTATGCTCAATACATTGTGAATAATGTCCGTTGGCTTTAGGCATTTTTGGCGTGTTAATAATTCTCATCTTACTATTTTAATTCGTTATAGCAATATTTTAAAGTCTCGATATAATTTCACCTTCAAAAGTGGTGTAACTTTTCATTGTGTTTCCCGCCATACAAGAGTGCACAGGAAGAACCATTAGGTAATCACCTATTTTATAGTTATCCATATTGCCTTTGGGTACTGAAATAGTTCCGTGCTCTTGAGACAAACTTTTTACATATGTATTTGGGATTAAATCTCCCCAAGTATTATTTCCTTTTTCAACCACTCTACCAAATACTAAACCTTCTTTATCTTCCAATCTATCTTTTGAGAAGTGGACACCACCACCATAAACTACAATTTCAGAACGATCTTTATGTAAAGCAACTATTGGGCAAGCCAATGCAACAGCAATTTGTGCAATTGAATTTGAGCCAATGAGATTTTGAGTTAGGTCGTAAAAAACAAAATTACCTGGTCTAATTTCATCAACTCCTGAGAAATCATCAGCAACGCTACAACTTGGTGTATCTCCTAATGAAATGATTAAGTTTGGATATCGACTTTTATATTCATCTTTTAGTTCAGCCATAATAGTTAAACTTTTAGAATGTTCTTTTTTAATCGCTTGATTCGTTCTGCATTTATATGTATGACCAGCGTGACCTAAAAAACCAATAAAATTTAGTAATGGATTCGCATCTATTTTTTCTAAAATTATTTTGATTAAATCACTATTTTCTGGGTTTATTCCTGTTCGATGATAGCCAACATCCATTTTTAAGAAAATATTTACCTTGAATTTTAAATGCTCACTTAGAAATGATATGCTTTCTTCATTTTCTATACAAAGGTTCAAGGTTATTTTTTTTGCCAGTTCATTAATTGGTTCAATCTCTAAGATATTTGTTGGGAAAGCGATAGTGATATCATTCCATTGTGTAGAAAAATATTCCGCCATTGAAACGGAAGAAACGGTTATCTTCTTTACTCCAACATCTTTAAACCAAGACCCAATTTCTAATGATTGATGTGTTTTAAAATGTGGACGAAATTCTAAGTTATGCCTTTTTGATTTAGACAACATAGTATTAATATTTGCGCTACATTTTTTCTTATCTAAAATAAGAGTCGGTTTAGTAATCATACTGTTTTTTTGGAATTAATATATCTTCACGTAAAGATACTTTGCAAACATACAAATAATATCTTTACGTGAAGATATATTTTGTATATTTGTTTTTTAATCTAAAATTTATGAATGAAAAGGACTTAATAGATTCATTAATTAGTGAATGGAAAGAAGAGCGTCCTGAGTTGGATACATCTGCTATGGAAGTGGTTGGACGTATATTAAAGTTGAGTAAAATACTTGAAAAAAGAGCGAGTAAATCGTTATCTATTTATAATATCCATTATACGGATTTAGATGTTTTAGCTACCATTAGACGTTCTGGTAAACCTTATGAATTAACACCTTCACAATTAATGAAGTCGGTTTTGATAACTTCTGGTGCAATGACAGCCTTATTAAATAGATTGACTAAATTAAATTTAATTTATCGTTCTCCAGACCCAAAAGATGGTCGAATAAAGTTAGCAGGTTTAACTCCAAAAGGAATTGAATTAATAGATAAATCCATTGAAACACGATTTATTGAGGCGAGTGATTCTATAAAAACCCTAAATAAAACTGAAAATATAGCACTTTCAATTTTGCTGAAAAAGTTATTAAAATCTTTAGATTAAGTATTTGTTCGTGAATGTTGGAAAAAAATTGCTCTTTTGGTTTTTTGTGTTTCGGCTTTTATCATTGGCAAAAACCAAATGTGCAATTTGTGTATTGGCTTTTCCTTTTTAAGCACGGTTTTTCGTCTGTGGTGCTTACAGGTAACGGCTTTGGCTATGGTGCGTTGCCGTCCCGAAGGGCGGCTATGCACTATATACCGTTATTTAATCTCAACAACAACTTTGTTAATCTTACCTGTAAATTTAGTTTCTTCAGGGCCATAGCCAATTCCTAATGCTACTGGAGTTTGATTGTCTAAACCAACATCGGCAGTTTCATCTGCTGAAAATATATTGGATTGAGTTTTATCTACTCGTCCTTCTTTTACCATTTTTCCATTTACATATAATTTAGCCATACCGCCTTTTCCAGCACCGTCACCATCATATATAAAATCTAATTTAACTGTTACCTTACCTTCAGTTAGTTTTTCATCACTAGCAATGACATATCGGTCTAAACCTAAAAAATTATAAGTGAATTCTGGCTTTCCGTCTTTTGTATAAAGAGACCAACCGCCAAATCTACCTCCTTGACATAAAATAGATCCTGTTACATCCTTATTAGGAATATTAAGATCCGCAGTTATAGAAAAAGATTTATTTTTAATATTGATAAATGTATTTTCCATCATCCCTTCCATTCCTTCATAAAGCGTTAATGATGTTCTTCCTGCCATTATATCTGGACGACCCGCTACTTCAGCATTCATCCTTATAATAACTCTATCATCAATGGGTAATACATGGTATTTTTCTGCTTGCCACATAAATAAACTTTTCATCTCTTCTAATTTTTCAGGATATTTAGAGGCCAAATTATTAGTTAGACTAAAGTCTTCACGCGTATTATATAAATCCCAAACATCGTCTTCTAAAGGAGGTAAATTGCTTACTTCCCATGGAGCTCTATGGATGGTTCTCGCATACCATCCATTATGATATAAAGCACGATTTCCAAACATTTCAAAATATTGAATGGTATGTCTTTCTGCAGCATTGGCATCATTAAAAGAGTAAACCATACTTGTTCCCTCAATAGGTGTTTGTGGTACACCATTAACTACTTTTGGTTCAGGTAAACCTGCAACTTCTAACACCGTTGGTGCAATATCAATAGCATGTGTGAACTGAGTTCGCATTTCATTCTTACCTTCTACACCATCGGGATAATGAATAATCATTCCAGTCTTGGTTCCTCCTAAATCTGAAGCAACTTGTTTTGTCCATTTATAAGGTGCGTCAAATGCAACTGCCCAACCAGCAGCCATATGTGGGAAAGTATTTTCCAATCCCCAATCATCCATTAATGGGAGTAGGTCTTCTACTTTTTCCTCAACACCATTAAAATAGGTCATTTCGTTATACATACCTACCATACCTCCTTCTGCACTTGTTGCATTGTCACCAGCGATAAAAATGAATAAAGTATTATCTAATTCTCCAATTTCTTCGATTGCATCTACTATTCTTCCAATTTCATAATCCGTCATTTCTACAAATCCAGCAAATACTTCTGCTTGACGTGCGAATAATCTACGTTCATTTTTAGTGAGTTTATTCCAATCTTTAATGTCTTTAGGTTTATCTGCTAAATTGGTATTACTCGGAATAATCCCTTTGGCCTTCATATTTTTTGTAGTCTCTTCTCTTACTTTATCCCAACCTTTATCAAATTGACCTTTGTATTTATCAGACCATTCTTTAGATACATGATGAGGTGCATGTACAGCTCCGGTAGCAAAATATACAAAGAAAGGTTTATCTGGCGTCATAGACTGTTGTGCCTTAACCCAATTGATACTTTGGTTGGTCATGTCTGTAGTAAAGTGGTAATTCTCCATTTTTGGAGGATTCACTTTTTTAAGTCCATCATAAATTAATGGCGCCCATTGATCTGTTTCTCCACCAATAAAGCCGTAAAATTTATCAAATCCTTGATAAGTTGGCCAACGGGTAAATGGACCTGAAACACTGGTTTCCCATGCAGCAGTTTCGTGCCATTTTCCAAAAGCAGCAGTGCTATAGCCATTTAATCGTAGCATTTCTGCTAATGGCGCAACACTCATTGGTAGCGACCCAGTATTACCAGGATAAGCGGTTGATGATTCCATGATGGAACCCGTATTAGCCGTATGATGATTCCTTCCTGTTTTAATTGCCATTCGGGTTGGAGAACACAGTGCTGTGGTATTGAAATTATTGTAGCGAAGACCATTGCTTGCCAATTTATCCATTGTTGGAGTCTTGATTGGACCTCCAAAAGCAGATGTTGCACCTAAACCTAAATCATCAATTAAGATAATTACAACATTGGGTGCATCTTTAGGTGCTTTTAACTCAAAACGAGGAGAAGGTTTTGTATTTCGAGCATCAAGTTCGGAATATGTAGCTGGCTCTGGCGGCACAACAGGAAGTATTTCTCTGTTGATGTTTTCTTGTGCAAATGACGATATTGATAACAAGACTGTCATGGCTAAGGTGCTTATTAAAGCTTTCTTTTGTTTCATATATTGGTTTTTAATTAATTCTATCATTAGTGTTAATCAACCGGGATGTAGTTCAACTTCTGCCTCACACTCGGCTTTACAAGCCGTATGAAGGCTATTTATTGGGTGTAGTTTTTTTTATTCAGTCAATCTATTTTTTAAATCCATTCTTTCGTGTAATATTCTAATAATTTCAATTTCTTTTTCAGAAATCGAATGATAAAATATAATGTGTTTTCCAGATTTGAGTCCGAGTAAATTTCTACTTATTCCATTATAAATTTTTCCAAGTTTAGGGTTCTTTCCGATTTCTAAACAATCAAATCTAATTGTCACATAATATTTGTCTGCTTGATTTTCAGACCAGTTCTCATAAGTATAATTCCAGATGTTATTTAGGTCTTCGTTTGCTTTTTGTCTGAAAGAAATTTTAACCATTATTTCGTTTTTCAGATTTTAATTTTTTTAGATTTTCTTCGAAGTCAAAGTTTTCAACTATTGGGCTGTTCAGTCCTTCTTGGATAGCATTTCTTAAAGCAATTACTTTGCTTTCCTCATTTTCTAAAAGTCGAAGTCCAGCACGAATTACTTCACTCACATTTTTGTATCTTCCAACAGAAACTTGTGAACTCACAAACTGGTCAAAATAATTTCCGAGTGATATTGATGTATTTTTCATATTGAATAAATTTATTCAAATTTACCAATTTTTGGTAAAAACTCCAAATTTATCTCGATTTTCAAATTACACCCAACGATTTT
>JAOZTG010000189.1 GCA_029939235.1 Flavobacteriaceae bacterium | reverse complement strand
AAAGCAGCAGAAGGAGATATTACCTGGAGCAAACAGTAATCGTTACTTCATTTCTTCGAAGTACGATACTGTGTTTTTGATTTTTTTAGTTAGTAGTAGAAAAGGCTATTTGTTACTTTAAAGTAACAATAGCCTTTTCAAAGTTTTTAAATTAAACTAATGTTACTTATGTCACAAGAGAATGAAACTTTTAGAGATTCCATTGGAACAATCACGGAGGAAGGAACCAGAAATGTAATTCATCCAAAAAAACCAAAAGGAAAATTCACAAAATACAGAACTTACTTAAGCTGGGTTTTAATTGCTTTCTTATTTGCAGCACCATTTATTAAAATCAATGGGAACCAGTTCTTACTTTTTAATGTTTTAGATAGGAAATTTAATATTTTTGGACAACCTTTCTGGCCACAGGATTTTTATCTCCTCGTTCTGTCTATGCTCGTTGGTGTAGTTTTTGTCATACTTTTTACAGTTATTTTTGGTAGAATTTTTTGCGGTTGGCTGTGCCCACAAACTATATTTATGGAAATGGTATTCCGTAAAGTAGAATATGCCATTGAAGGAGACAGAACCAAACAGATCAAACTGGCCAATCAAGAATGGAATGCTGAAAAAATTGGTAAAAAATCCC
Source organism: Flavobacteriaceae bacterium (assembly GCA_029939235.1). GTDB lineage: Bacteria > Bacteroidota > Bacteroidia > Flavobacteriales > Flavobacteriaceae > Lutimonas. Next base: position 4,956 of record JAOZTG010000189.1, on the reverse strand, counting down.
TAAAATGGTTCTTGTTTTTTCTTATTTCTTTTATTATTTCAAATGCGTTTTTAGCTTATTTTATTGGTGGAGATGAACTGATCCAACAAATTAAAGACGGGCCTATGGCTCATGTAGATACTTTAATAAAATTATTGATTTTTACAGGTGTTTTTTATTTTATATTTGCCTGGTTTCGTGAACAGGCCTGTATCATTGTTTGTCCTTATGGAAGATTACAAGGAGTACTTTTAGACAACCATTCCATCAATGTTGCCTATGATTTTGAACGAGGTGAAGGACGCCAAAAATTACGCAAAAATGAGGACAGAAAAGCCAATGAACTTGGTGATTGTATTGATTGTAAACAATGCGTATTAGTTTGTCCTACCGGAATTGACATACGTAATGGTACGCAAATGGAATGTGTAAATTGTACTGCTTGTATCGATGCATGTGATGAGGTAATGGATAAGGTTGGTTTTGACAGAGGTTTGATCAGATATGCATCAGAAAATAATATTGAAGAAGGTGAAAAATTCTCGTTTAATACACGTATTATTAGTTATTCCATTGTATTGAGTTTATTGCTTACCTTTTTAATTACACTTATTTTTTTACGTAATGATATACAAGCAAATATTTTACGACTACCTGGTCAGTTATATATTACCCAGGGTGATAGTATTCAAAATGTTTATACCTATAAATTGATCAATAAAACCAATGATAATTATGAAGATATCAAGATCAAATTGCTTTCACATCCGGGAAGTATTAAAATTATAGAAGGAAAAGTAACACTGGAAAAAAGCAAATTACATGAAGGAACGTTATTTATTAAAATTGCAAAAAAAGACATAAATTCGTCCAAAGAAAAATTAAAAATTGGTATATTTTACAATGGAGAAATGATTGAAACCAGCAAAACTAATTTTCCTGCACCATTAATTATTAAATAGATAAAAGAATTAAATATTAATTAAATTTATATTCTTTGTCAGTTAGCACTACTGATAGCTATCGGTACGGGAATAGCGTAGGGTTCAAAAAGATATCTCGACTGAGCTCTAAAATATTAAAAAAAAATTATGAAGATAAAATTTAACTGGGGTACTGGAATTGTAATTGCAATGGTTCTTTTTATGACCTTTATTTTGACCTTTGTGTATAAATCACTTACACCTCAGTATACCCATGATCTGGTTTCAGAAGATTATTATAAAGATGAATTACTTTATCAAAAAGAGATCGATAAATTGAATAATGCTTTAAAACTGGAAACTAAAATTAGCCTTAGTAATTCTGATAAAGGTATTACGATCAAATTTCCTGAAAATTTGGAATATCAAAAGGTAAAAGGAAATATTTCCTTTCAAAGGTACAACAATAGTATTCTTGATTTTAATAAAGATATAGAATTGAATTCCAATGTGTTGATCATACCGGATAGCATATTAGTATCCGGTAAATGGATCGTTAAAATTGACTGGAATTACAAGGGACAGGAGTATTTATTTAAAGATGGGTGGTTTTATTAAACCGGCTGTTTTGTTTTATATTTTAAATTTCATCTAATGTTTTATACTGCTTTTATTTTAGGCTTATTGGGAAGTTTTCATTGTTTAGGAATGTGCGGTCCCATTGCTTTTGTATTACCGGTTGACCGGAATAATAAAACAAAAATGATATGGCAAACTTTTCTGTATCATTTCGGAAGGCTTCTCACCTACTCTATTATTGGTTTGTTATTTGGTCTTGTAGGCAAAGGATTATATTTAGCCGGCTTTCAACAACGGCTATCCATCTTGATGGGAATAATTATGATCTTATCGGTTGTTATTCCTGCTCATCTGTTAAACAAGTATCATTTTACAAGACCTCTTTATGGTATTATCGGAAAAGTAAAATCAAATTTAGGCTTATACCTAAAGCAAAAATCAAATAAAGCATTTTTCTTAATAGGGTTTTTCAATGGTTTCTTACCTTGTGGACTGGTCTATATGGCAGTAATTGGAGCTATAGCAGCAGGCACACCTTTGGTTGGAGCTTTTTATATGTTCCTTTTTGGACTGGGAACTGTTCCTATGATGACCGGTGCAATAATGCTGGGTAATTTTGTTAATCTTTCGGTAAGAAATAAAATTCAAAAAGCAATCCCAATTTTTGTAGTAATTATAGGATTATTGTTTATCTTACGGGGGATGGGATTAGGTATTCCATATCTTTCGCCTCCGGATGTAAAACTACATGTTTCAAACAATCCAGGGTCGTGTGCAACAGATAAAAGTGTAAATTATGCTAAATGAAATGAAATTAACGCAAGAAGATTTTGAAAACTCTAAGACAACGGATGATCTTTTAAAGATAATTGATGAAAAAAACATCAATATTGACAAAGCTTTATCAAACGTTAAATATGAACGTGAAAAAAAATTGCTCCAAATTGAACTGGTAAAACTCCAGCAATGGGCTTCCAAAAATAAAAAGAGAATTGCTGTAATTTTTGAAGGTAGAGATGCTGCAGGAAAAGGAGGTAATATCAGACGGTTTACAGAACATCTGAACCCTCGTTCCATGCGTTTGGTTGCATTAAACAGACCTACAAGTACTGAAATGGGTCAATGGTATTTTAGACGCTATATCAAACAATTACCCAATCCGGGAGAGATCGTTTTCTTTGACAGAAGCTGGTATAATCGCGCGGTAGTTGAACCGGTAATGGGTTTTTGTACTAAAAACCAATACAATCAGTTTATGATGCAATTACCGGAGTTTGAACATATGTTGTATGAAGATGGTGTTATCATCATCAAGTTTTGGCTATCTATTTCAAAAGAAGAGCAGCTTAAAAGGTTTGATGCGCGTATGGATAATCCGCTTAAGCGATGGAAATTCAGTCCAGTTGACAAAAAAGGGCAGGAATTATGGGATGTTTACACCAAATATAAAGAACAAATGTTCAGCAAAACACATAATTCATTCTGCCCATGGGTTATTGTAAAAACCAATGATAAACACACTGCACGTTTAGAGTGTATGCGTTATGTTTTGTCACGAATTGATTATGATGGTAAAGAAGATGCAAAGGTATCTCTTCAACCCGATCCAAATGTGATCATGCATTATTTCAGATCAATACATAAATACGATTAATTGTATAATTATTTTCAACAATCATGGAACAACAAAAATTAAGCCCACAGGATATCATCAAATTAAATTCAAAAAAAGGAATTGCTTCTTTGCTTATGAACGAAACTCTTAACCCAAGAAAATCGATCAGATACATTGATTATATCAAAAAATTGAAAAAATTACAAGTTGAATTGATAAGGCAACAGACATGTATCATTGAAAATAATCAAAGAGTAATTGTAATTTTTGAAGGAAGAGATGCTGCCGGAAAAGGAGGTGCGATCAGACGAATCACAGAACGAATAAATCCCCGTCATTTTAGGATTGTAGCCTTACCAAAACCCAGTGAAGAAGAAAGTACACAATGGTATTTTCAACGATATGTAAATCAATTCCCAAAAGCCGGTGAGATCGTATTTTTTGACAGAAGCTGGTACAACAGAGCTGTTGTTGAACCTGTAAATGGTTTTTGCACAAAAGAAGAATACGAAATCTTTATGAACCATGTAAATGATTTTGAAAGAATGATCACTGATTCGGGTATTATTCTTGTTAAGATCTATATGTCTATTTCTAAAAAGGAACAGGCCAAACGTTTTGAGGATATTAAAAACAATCCATTAAAACAGTGGAAAATAAGTAGAGTAGATGAAAAAGCCCAAAATTTATGGGATTCTTATACAGACTACAAAAATAAAATGTTTGAGAATACTAAAGATGGCGGAATTCCTTTTAAAGTGATCAAAGCAAATCGAAAAATTAACGCACGTGTTGAGGCTATTGAATATTTGCTTAATACCGTTCCCTATGATAAAGAAAGAGAAATATAATTACTTTTTCTCAGCTCGGTACATTAAATAAAACCCAATTAAAATCAATGGGATACTTAACAACTGTCCGGTATTCAAGTCCCAGGCAGCACGATTATCTACCTGTGCTTCATCTATTTTCATCAAGGGAACACCCTGATTGAAAACTAGATCAATCAACTAGATTTTTTATATCATTTGTTCTGTTTTATTCATCCATTTTCTATTGGTTTTGGAATTCATGATGTGCTTCGCAGTTCAAAGATGAAAAAGAACCAAAAAATCTTTCCCTAAAGAAGGATTTTGCTTCACACCGGCCACCAATACGATAATATATTGGGAATCATCAAAGATATTATTATCCCCTAGATTCTTGTCTATTACATGTTCATGGCGCCCTAAATCTGCCTTTAGGTTCGATAATATCATACATTTTGATTATGACATAATTGAGTGTGTTTACTGCTTTTTTTGAGAATTATATTTTAAAAAACAAATTTTGATTTGATGGTGCTGGCCGCAGTGATAATGAATGAAGTACCGGAATTGCGTTTATCGCAGCGAAGCAAGATAAAAAGAGCATAGGGCGAAGCGTTAAGAAAACAGCTAGCAGCTGTTTTTAGTGAACGAGCCAGGTGGCGCGTTGGACTTTTGAGAATGAATGGTGCGCAGCAATCACCTTGGGCAGCAGAGATTTTTTTGATTCTTTTTTTATCCAAAAAAAGAAAAAATTATTTTATTCAAATCTTGAAATTATACTCATTATCTCAGTACTAATGATTCCGGTTTAATTTTTGTTTTTCGTAAAAGCACATATAAATATAGCTATGGGATACCCATTTTCAAAATGAAATTCAATAGAATAAGGAGATATATACCCGTAATTATAAATGTTACGAAAGCAGGAAGCAGATCCCTATGATAAAGAAAGAGAAATATAATTACTTTTTCTCAGCTCGGTACATTAAATAAAACCCAATTAAGATCAATGGGATACTTAACAACTGTCCGGTATTCAAGTCCCAGGCAG
>JAOZTG010000188.1 GCA_029939235.1 Flavobacteriaceae bacterium | reverse complement strand
GGAAAATGATCTGAAGGATATTTCATTTTTTTGACATTGGCTAATACACCATATTTTTTGACAATAATATTTTTCTTACTCACAAAAATATAATCAATTCTTCGATCTCTTTCCTCACATACCTTGAATCCATTAAATGTTTCATCCGGACCAAAAGGTAGTTGTTGACTAACTAATTTTGAGTCATTTAATTCTTTTGTAATATGTTTTATTGGTGATTCATCCGGAGTCAGATTAAAATCTCCCATTAAAAATACTGCTAATTTTTCTTTGTTGATCTCCTTGATCTTTTCAATGATTAACTCTGCTGATCTTTGTCTTGCTACTACTCCTCTATGATCAAAATGCGTATTGAAAACCCAAAACTTCTTACCAGACTTTTTATCTTGTAAAAGAATATAAGTACATATCCTGTTAAGCGATGCATCCCAACCCCTGGATGGTTCATCTGGTGTAACGGAAAGCCAGAAAGTTCCACTTTTCAGGTCCTTCAATTTATTTGCATTATAAAATACAGCAGAATATTCTCCCTTACCGTTTTCCTTCACATCAGCCCTGGCTATACCAACATATTTATATGACTCCAGTTTTTCATCAAGATAATGGATCTGATGCTCTAGTCCTTCCTGCGTTCCAATTACATCTGGTTGATAAAACAGTATTTGGCTAAGCAATACTTCTTTTCTATTCGGCCATGCATTTTCACCATCATTAGGATTATCTAAGCGGATATTATAGGTCATTAAATTGATATGCTGACCGTAAGACATTGTAAAAAATAATAAGGCAATTAAAGTAAGTTGTTTCATAATAATAAATTGTAAAGACCTATTTCTAGGTTACAAAAATGAAAAAGCCGATTGAAGTTATTCAATATCCTTACGGATACATTTGATATAACTTCAATCGGGAAAAAATTTATTTTAAAAGATTCACGATCTGCTCACTAACTTTCTCAGGTGTAAATCCTAATTTTTCATCTAAAACCGTGTAAGGAGCAGAATATCCAAAAGAATTCATTCCCCATACTGTTCCGTTGTCACCAACCAAGCCTTCTAAAGTCACAGAAAGTCCGGAAGTTAAACCAAATCTTTTAATACCTTCTGGAAGTAATTCCTGTTGGTATTCCTTGGGTTGACTTCTAAAAAGCCCTTCTGAAGGAACGGATAAAATTCTCATTTTTACTCCTTCTTTTTCAAGAATTTCTGACGCTTCCACCAAAGTAGAAACCTCGGAGCCACTGGCTAAAAGAATTACATCAGGAGTTTCACTTGAATCTTTTACAATATATGCTCCTTTGTTGATCTGTAATGCCTCCTCAAAACGATCTCCTTTTGCAGGAATATCCTTGATATTTTGTCTTGACAAGATTAAGGCAGATGGAGAATTTGTATTTTCTAAAGCGGTTTTCCAAGCTGTAGATGTTTCCAATCCATCAGCAGGACGAAGAACCAACATAGAATTTGCTCCACTATGATTCTTTAATTTTTCCATCAATCTTATTTGTGCTTCCTGCTCAACCGGTTGATGTGTAGGTCCGTCTTCCCCTACTCTAAATGCATCATGTGTCCACACATATTTTACCGGTAATTCCATTAAAGCAGCCATCCTTACTGCAGGTTTCATATAATCAGAAAAAACAAAAAAGGTAGCACATACAGGTATTACCCCACCATGCAAAGCCATTCCATTTGCAATAACAGCCATACTTAATTCAGAAACTCCTGCCTGAAAAAATGCACCTGAAAAATCTCCTTTTTTAAATGCAGTTGTTTTTTTCAAAAATCCGTCTGTTTTATCTGAGTTAGAAAGATCGGCAGAAGCCACGATCATATTCTCAATTTTCTCCGCATATACAGATAAAACAGCTGCTGATGCTCCTCTTGTTGCAGTATTCGGACTCTGTTTGATTGCAGCGTAATCAATTTCAGGAATACTGCCAATTAAAAACTGATTCAGTTTTTGATCTAGTTCCGGGTTTTCATTCGCCCATTTATTCTTGATATCCTTGTGTTCTGATGCCCATTTAATCAATTCTTCCTTGCGTTTTGTATATAATTCAGCAACATCATCAAAGATTTGAAATGCGTTTTCCTGGTCACCACCTAAATTTGCAATGGTACCAGCATAATCACCACCGGCAGCTGACAATGGCATTCCGTGTGTAGATACCTGATCTTCAAAGTTTACACCATCAGTATTTACAGCCCCCTTACCCATAATGGTTTTCCCAATAATTAGGGTTGGTCTTTCAGTCTCCTTATTGGCATTTTTTAAAGCATTTCTTATTTCACCTGCGTCATTACCATTGATAGCAATCACATTCCATCCCCATGCTTCATATTTTTTCTCCACATCTTCCTTATCTACTTCCTCTACTTTTGTAGATAATTGAATATTATTCGAATCGTAGAACATAATCAAATTACTCAATCCTAAATGTCCGGCAATTCGTCCCCCACCCTGTGAAATCTCTTCCTGAATTCCTCCATCAGAAATAAAAGTATAGGTTTTATGCGACATCCATTCACCAAAACGTTCTACCAAGAATCGCTCTGTCATCGCAGCCCCAATAGCCAGTACATGCCCCTGCCCTAAAGGACCTGATGTATTTTCAACTCCTCTTTGCACATCCAATTCAGGATGACCCGGAGTTGCACTTCCCCACTGGCGGAATTGTTTTAGATCTTCCATAGAAAACTTACCTGTCAAACTTAAAACAGAATAAAGCATTGGCGACATATGTCCCGGATCTAAAAAGAAACGATCTCTAAATGGATAATCCATTTGATTTGGATCGTATTTCAAGAATTCAGTATACAGAATATTAATAAAATCTGCACCTCCCATTGCTCCGCCAGGATGACCAGATTTAGCTTTTTCAACAGCCGAGGCTGCTAAAATTCTAATATTGTCGGCTGCCTTGTCAGTAACTGTTTTATTGATTGCCATAATTTTATTTTTTTAATATTATTTATTTTAGATTTTGATCATTTATTGTGATACAAAAATAGATAAAAATAAGCACTTAATCATTCGTCATTTACAGCTTCTTAAAATAGTTTTTAACAAGCATAATTTAGTGCTATTAGCCTGAATAATAGCGAAAAAAATAGTTTTTTATAAATGAATTATGTGAACTATTTCTTAATAACCCATTAGATCTTCATTAGTCATTTCTCTCTTTTCAAATCCAGGGCCTTTCCAGAAAACTTTTAAACTTTTAACTCCACCTGCCTGAAAATATCGTGCTTCTATGAGATGTGTTCCTTTGCTCAAATGAACCATTCCTGACTTTTCAATAGAACCATGAACTCCGTCATTATTAATGACTTCCTTATTATCAATAAATAATCTTGAACCATCATTAGAAGAAATATAAAATGTGTAATCTCCTGACTTCTTAATTTTAACAAACCCTTGCATGATGGTTGCAAAATGGAATTCAGGATGTTCTATATCTTCAAAAGAAAACTTTTCTACCACACCTGTTTTTATAGGTGTTAAATCCACAAAATTAGGTAATTTTTCTAATTTCAATTCGTAATATTTATACTGAACTCCCTTCAATTCTTCAATAGCTTTATATTTTGATTCTGACTCCCCACTATTAGAGTAGCCATCCTTTACGGCTATTGCTCTAAGTTTAGAAGTGTTTTTAATTGGTATTAGTTTAGTATATTTTTCTGAATTTATCGTTGGAGTAGAACCATCCAATGAATAATAAATGGTTGCATCTTTTGTATTTGAAATTAATGCTACCTCTATTCTTTTATGAAAGAACTGATCTTTAGGAAATATCTGTGGAGACAATACCTGCATTTTATCCAGTTTCAAAATTGCTGTACTACTTTCTTTATCTAACTCAATGGCTGCGGCTTTAATGGTAGTTGTACTAATTTGTTCAAATGGCATCCAATATTTCTTAGAGTATTTTGATGGAGCAGTACCATCGGAAGTATAAAAAATATCCGCATGGTCAGGAAAATATATTTGCACCATACCTAAACTATCCCTATGAATCGAAGGTTGTAAAATTTCAAATAAGGATGATTTACCCGTTAGGTTTGAAGATATTTTTATTTCATTGCTTTGTATAGATCTGTCAACAATCAATGGTTTGTTCAAATTACTAAAATTGTTACCCGTAATATTTATATTCTTAGAGTTTTGTTCTAAAGACAGAAATACATTGGTTGACTTAGGTGAACATCCATTAACAAAAACATCTCTTGTGTTTTGTAAAACTATTTGACCTTTGGCATCATAGGCTATTTCAGCATCCACATTCAATAATTTCAAATTTTGCACATCATTAAAAAGCATTGCCGGACGATGATCTTCCTCATTATAACTAAACGTTACATCTCTAAATGTGATACCATCCACATGTCTTATAAAAAACCCATATGCAGGTAAATTTCCAAGGCTTACACTTTCCGGGTATTCATTTACCAATTCAGGTTTTTCTTCCATGGCTTCCGCCAAGGTCCCTCCTCCGTCAAAATTAATTCTAACATTGAAAATAGAAATATTTGTGATTGGGTGATCTATTTCGCCAATAATAGAGCATCCTGTCCTCCCTGCATTTCTGGCAACAATATTACTGATACTTATATTATTTACGGTTCCAACAGAATGCGGTTCCATGTTCGGCTGAGGCGTTCTCCCCCTGTTTCCTAAGCGAATAAAAATAGGAGCTGCCATATCTTCCATTACAATATTTGAGATAGTCACATTTTCCAATATTCCCCCATCTACCAACTCCAGTGCGATTCCTGCTAATCCCTCATCTCGACCCGAATAACCATCAGTTGTAATAGAAGGCCCTATATAACAATTGCTAATCGTAATATCACGAAACCCACCATAAGAGTCTGTTCCTGCTTTAATTGGATTAGTACGGGAACGAAGAATACAATTGGAGATCAACACATTCTCAACAATTTGATCCCCTGCACTTTTAAGGCATATTCCATCATCATCACTATCTCCTCTCAAACCTGTGATCAACACATTTTTACTTCCATCAATATCTACCATATCATTATTCTCTCCTCCATGGGCAAATACTTTTATATCCCGAATTGTAATACCATCACAATTTAAATAATGCTGTGTCCATTTTGCCGGATGCTGTAAAGTGATCCCTTTCATCACAATATCCTTACAACTCACAAATCGCATAAGAAACGGTCTTTGATCATTCTTTTTACCCGGAATATACCTGGTTTTATCTGTATAAACCTTTTTTATTTCATTTAGCGTTTCATCATCCATTTTAATTCCCTGAAGACTTTCTCCCTGACCATCAATAATACCTAAACCTATAATTCCTATATTCTTTAAATTTTCTCCTCTTATCAAAGCTCTTTTCACATCTTTGTCCATATTATTTGGGACTGGCGGAGAATACATAGGATAATCGGCAATATTTGTACTACCCAATATTTTACTGCCTGCTTGTAAATGGAGAATTACATTATTCTTCATAACGATCGTTCCGGTAAGGTAATTTCCTGCCGGAAATTCTACTGTTCCTCCACCGTTTTTATCACATTGATCAATGGCTTTTTGAATTGCTTTCGTATT
>JAOZTG010000187.1:3719-5630 GCA_029939235.1 Flavobacteriaceae bacterium | reverse complement strand
AAAAACAAAAGATAATGTTGCAACTTTGTTTACCCTACTTAGTTCAAAAGAGACCGGTGTTGATTTTATTAATGAAGTTGTAAACCAAAAAAAATTCAACATCTTTAAATACAGAAACTTTTATAATGGTGGTGGTGTTGCCATTGGTGATGTTAATAATGATGGACTTCCTGATATTTATATGACAGCCAACATAGGACCCAATAAACTCTATTTAAATAAAGGAAACCTTAAGTTTGAAGACATCTCCAAATCTGCTGGAGTTTCAGGTAGTAAACCTTGGTCAACAGGTGTAACTATGGTAGATATCAATCAGGATGGTTTATTGGATATTTATGTAAGCAATGCTGGAAATCTGGAAGGTAATAATCATGACAATGATCTATATATAAATAATGGAGACCTTACTTTTACTGAAAAGGCCGAAGAATACAATCTGGCTAAAACCGGTTTTACTACACACGCAACTTTTTTTGATTATGATAAAGATGGAGATCTGGATGCCTATATTCTCAACAATAGCAACATCCCTGTAACCAGTTTAGCCTATGCTAAGCAAAGAGAAATTAGAGCTGAGGATTGGAAAGATGTTCCTAATATTTTTAGAGGAGTTGGCGATATGCTATTACGAAATGATGGAGATATATTTGTTGATGTTAGTGAAGAAGCAGGAATTTATGGCAGCCTTATAGGATTTGGTTTGGGAGTGATGATCAGTGATATCAATGGCGATCTTTATCCTGATATTTATGTTTCTAATGATTTTTATGAGCGTGATTATTTATACATAAATAATCATGATGGTACATTTACTGAAGAAGTTAAAAATTGGACATCACATTTATCTCTCTCTGCCATGGGAATAGATATGGGAGATATTAATAATGATGGTTTTATCGATATTTTTATAACAGATATGTTACCCGAAGGTGATCAACGTGTTAAATCTGTTATGGAGTTTGAAGGTTATAATATTTATAAATTAAAACAAAGCAAAGATTTTTATCAGCAATACATACAAAACACACTCCAGTTAAATAATGGTAATAATTCCTTTTCGGAAATTGCTTGCTTTAGTGGAATTTCTTCAACAGACTGGAGTTGGGCAGGTCTGATCTTTGATATGGATAATGATGGTTTTAGAGATATTTTTATAACAAATGGAATCAAACATGATCTAACTGATATTGATTTTGTGGATTATTTTGCTAATGAGATCATTCAAAATATGGCACTAACGGGTCAAAAGGAAGCTATTGATTCCATAATAAATAAGATGCCTGTAAAACCACAGCCTAATTATGCTTATAAAAACAATCATGATCTTACTTTTAGAAACGCCAATAAAGAATGGGGCTTTGAAATTCCAAGTTTCTCAAATGGAGCGGCTTATGGCGATTTAGATAATGATGGAGATCTGGATTTGGTGATCAACAACGTAAATATGGAGGCTTATATTTATAGAAATAATACCGAAACCCTTACTGATAACAACTTTATTAAATTGAATTTTATAGGCAAGCAAAGCAATAAATTTGCAATAGGCACTTCTGTAAAGCTTTATTATGACGATAATATTGTAATTCAAGAATTAGTGTCATCAAGAGGATTTCAATCATCTGTGGATTATGCGATGACCATAGGATTAGGCACTTCAGAAAATATTGACTCACTTCGTGTAATATGGCCTGATGACAAGACACAAAAATTAACAAATATTCAAGCAAATCAGTTTTTAACATTTAATCAATCCGATGCTAAAGAAATCTACATTCCTTTCAAAAAAGAAAAAATTAAAACCCTTCTAACTGAAATAACGAATAATAAATTAGTGGCACATGAAGAAAATATGTATTCAGACTTTAATTATGAAGGTCTTATTACAAAAATGCTTTCTCAGGAAGGTCCTGC
>JAOZTG010000187.1:0-3619 GCA_029939235.1 Flavobacteriaceae bacterium | reverse complement strand
AGATTATATCTAAATAATGGTAAGGGTTATTTTTCCAAATCAGAAACTTTTCTACCAACAGTTAGCAAAAATACAGCTGTAATTAGTCCTCATGATTTTGATAACGATGGAGATATAGATGTGTTTATTGGATCAAGAAGCATTGTAAGTAATTACGGAGTAAATCCAAACCATTTATTCTTAGAAAACAATGGAGACGGCACTTTTAATAATGCAACAGAGCGATTAGCCTACGATATTAAAGATGCAGGTATGATTACCGATGCAATTTGGGTAGATGTAAATGATGATAACAAAAAAGATCTTATAACTGTTTCAGAATGGGATACACCAAAGATCTACAAAAATAATGGTCGAAGACTTGCCAAGCTAACTTCTTCATTTGATGATTATCATGGAATGTGGAATGTAGTTGAGGCTGCAGATCTTGATAATGACGGTGATATGGATTTTATTTTTGGCAATCAGGGAAATAATACACTTTATAGAGCATCTCAAGAAAATCCAATGAAAATGTGGATCAATGATTTTGATAACAATGGTACCTTTGAGCAAATTATAACTCGAAATATCGACGGTAAAGACCATCCAATTCATATGAAAAAAGAACTTACCAATCAGATCTCATTTCTAAAAAAACAAAACTTAAAAGCATCTGAATATGCCCATAAAACTGTAAGTGAATTATTTCCAGAAGAAATATTCAAAAAGACTATTATGAAAAAGATGAATATTTCAGAAACTATAATTGCTATTAATGACGGGAATGGTAAGTTTACTGTTAAAAAACTCCCAACCAGGGTGCAATTGTCATGTATAAATGGCATTTCATGTATAGACATTGATAAAGATGGGGATTTAGATCTAATCATGGCAGGTAATAATTATGAGTTTAAACCTCAATTCTCTCGCCTTGATGCAGACTACGGAGATGTTTTATTAAATGATGGCAATCTTAAATTTACATGGCAGAGCCATGACAAAAGTGGAATTTTTATCAAGAGTGAAGTAAAACATATAAAGCAATTTAAAGATAAAAATAGTAAAGTCTTTTTCCTTTTTGCAATCAATAATGAAAAACCGAAAATTTTCTCTATCAATGAATAAATATATAACACTAATAAGTTTAACGTTAGTATTGCTTGGCTGTGGACCTAAAGAAGGAGAATTGTTTAAAAATCCTTCATCAAAAACCACAGGTATTGATTTTAGAAATACAATTACCGAAAAAAATGACCTTAATATTCTGGATTATCTATATTTCTATAATGGTGGTGGTGTTGCCCTTGGCGATATTAATAATGATGATCTTCCTGATATTTTCTTTTCAGGAAATCAGGTAAAAAACAAATTATACCTCAATAAAGGCAATTTGCAATTTGAAGATATTACTGAAACAGCAGGTGTTTCTGGTAACAGTACCTGGAATACAGGATCTGTAATGGGTGATATAAATGGTGATGGCCTTTTAGATATTTATGTTTGTGCTGTGGTTGGTATAAATGGATTCAACGGATTCAATGAATTGTATATCAACAATGGTGATAATACATTTACAGAAAGTGCTGCTAAATATGGATTAGATTTTGATACATTCAGTTCAAATGCAACATTTCTGGATTATGACCTCGATGGAGACTTAGACCTGTACCTGCTCAATCATGCAGTACATACACAAGAATCTTTTGGACGATCTGATATAAGAAATAAAAGAAATTTTCAAACAGGAGATAAATTACTTCGAAACGATGGTGAAAAATTTACTGATGTAAGTGAACAAGCCGGTATTTTTGGTGGTGCAAATGGTTATGGCCTTGGAATATCAATAGCGGATTTTAATCAAGATGGTTATCCTGATATTTTTGTTGGTAACGATTTTCATGAAGATGATTATTATTACATTAACAATGGCGATGGTACTTTTAGTGAACGATTAAAAGAATATTTTGGACATACATCACAAGCTTCAATGGGAAACGATGTTGCTGATATTAACCATGATGGCTGGCCCGATATTATTTCTTTAGATATGCTCCCTGAAGATGAAAAGGCCTTAAAATCATCTGAAGGAGATGATGATATTCAAATTCAAAAATTACGTACCGGACATTACGGTTATCATTATCAGTATACGAGAAATATGTTGTACATCAATCAGCAAAATGGTAATTATTTAGAAACTGCTTTATTAAGTGGTATTGCTGCAACAGATTGGAGTTGGAGTCCACTTTTTGCCGATTACAATCAGGATGGCGAACAAGATCTATTTATTTCAAATGGAATTCCGAAACGTCCCAATGATCTGGATTTTATCAAATTTGTATCCAGTGAGCAAATTCAAAAAAAGATAGTCAATACTAAATTAGTAGATCAAGAAGCGATAGATCTGATGCCTTCCGGAAAGGTTCATAACTATATCTTTAAAGGTGGTAATGATCTGTTTTTTGAGGATAAATCAGGCAGCTGGATCGTAAATGATACATTGGTTTCAGGCGCTACTGCCTTAGGTGATCTAGATAATGACGGAGATCTTGATCTAGTGATCAATATTCTCAATAATGAGGCTGCTTTATATATTAACAAGACCAATAGCAAAGCAAATTATTTAAAGATAAAATTTGATTACCCCAATCCAAATCATTTTGGTATTGGCACCAAAGTATTTAGTTATTCTAATGGCATACTACAATATAAGGAATTATATACTGTAAGAGGATTCCAGGCATCGTCAGAACCAATCATACATTTTGGATATGGAAACAAAGATAAAATTGACTCATTAAAAATTTTATGGCCAAATAAAACAGTTCAATTATTAAAAAATATTGCGGTTAATCAAACATTAATTATTTCTCCTGAAAATACAAAACCATTTGATTATAATTCCCTTCAACCAAAAACTCAAATATTATTCAAAAGAGTTAAAAATAATCTAGGTATTGATTTTAAGCATGATGAAGATAATTATATTGACTTTAACAGACAAAAACTCATACCGTATCAAATTTCAGATAGGGGTCCGGCAACAGCAATAGGAGATATTGACAATGATGGCAAAGAAGATATCTTCTTTGGGGGTTCTAAACACATAGCCTCAAAAATATATATACAAAAAGATTCAATATTTATTGAAAATAGAATTGATGCCATAGCTATCGATTCTATCAAAGAAGATGTTTCGGCCATAATTGCCGACCTCAACAATGACGGGAAAAATGATCTATTTCTGGGTTCCGGTGGAGCTGATTTTTACAATAAAATGAAACCTTTGTTAGATAGTTATTATATACAAACTGATTCAACATATGTCGCAACTAAACTTCCGGATTATTTTGAGAACGCTTCTGTAGTTAAAGCCAATGATATTGATGATGATGGTGATCTGGATCTTTTTGTGGCTGGCAATTCAATTTCTAATGATTTTGGAAAGATCCCTAATTCATATATCCTAATCAACGATAAAGGCAATTTCTCACTGGCAAATAATGATGCATTACAAAAAGCAGGAATGATTACCGATGCTGTTTGGGATGATTTTGACAACGATGGTGTAAAAGATCTAATTATTGTTGGTGAATGGATGCAACCTAAATTCTTTAAAAATCAAAATGGAACACTC
>JAOZTG010000186.1 GCA_029939235.1 Flavobacteriaceae bacterium | reverse complement strand
ATGCATGTTTTTCTATACGCTCACCATGTGTGGCAATTGCTTCCTGGATAACAAATCGATTCACAGTTACCGGTTTGCTTGTCTCAATAATTATTTCTTGAAGATCTTTATTGAGTACAACAAAACTATTTACATTGTTATCTAATATCTTTTTTGGACCAGAGGCATTTTTAAATAAGTTATTATCATAGGTTTCTCTAATACGTTGACCAACCTCTTTTAAAACAGCGATATCTGTTGCCGAAAATTCACCTTCCCTATTAGGAGGAATATTTAGTAAAAATGTGGAGTTTCCACCAACAGATCTTTCATATATATCGAAAACATCATCTGCACTTCGTACTTTTTGTCCTGTATCATCTCTGTAAAACCAACCTTCCCGAATTGAAGTATTGGTTTCTGCCTGCTGATAATGTAAATATTTAGCTTTGTAAAGTTTCCCTCTACTTCCTATATCTTTTTGCATGATATCTGCAAAACTACTCATGCTATTTGGATCTCCCTGATAGGGAATTATATTCCACTCAGTATCTCTGGTAGCACCAGATTCATTCCCGCACCAGCGAATATCCTGTTTCCCAAAAACAACCGCTTTTGGAGCTAATGTATGTATCAATTCTTTCCATGCTAAATAGTTATATTTTTGACCTCCTTTTCTTTTTGGATGTGCACCATCAAACCAAACTTCGTGAATCGGGCCATATTCAGTTAACAATTCAAATAATTGATTTAAAAAGTATTCATTATAATCATCCACTTTAAATTTAAAAGTGGTTTTGTTTTTAAACGGGCGTCCTTTAACCGGTCTGGGAATTGTTCGTTCGGTATATTTGCTCAAATTGCCATATAATCCTTCTTTATTTTCTATTTGATACAGATCTGCCGGAGATAAATAAACACCCAATTTTAGTCCGTACTTTTTACAGGATTCAGACAGATCTTTTAAAATATCACCCTTGCCATTTTTAAAAGGTGATGACATGATGCCGTGTTTGGTATACCGACTTTGCCAAAGAACAAATCCGTCATGGTGTTTTACAGTGATGATCACCATTTTCATTTGAGCATCTTTCATGGCTTTACACCATTGATCGGTATCTAAATTTTGAAGATTGAATATTTTTGGATCTTCCATACCATTACCCCATTCCATACGTGTGAAAGTATTGGGTCCGAAGTGTATAAATGCAATAAATTCATTTTTTAAAGCATCATACTGATTTGCAGTTGGTACAATATGTGCTGCCTTTAAAACTATAGAATCATTTGTGTCTGACTCATTAATTGCAATCGTATTGGAAACCGGCATTGCAATGGAGTTGTCAGTGTTTTTTTTGTTACAAGATGCAATAATGAGCATCAAAAGAGCATATTGAAAAAGCTTTTTCATATTGATTTTGGATTTTTATTTTGTGATCTTAAAAACAAATGCATAAGTATCTGTTTCCTTCATTTTGTTTGGTTGATATTCAGGTGAAATTACAATCAAATTCTTTCCGGATTGCTTCCATTTTAGTTGTTCACCTGTTGCTAAAAGGGTTATTTTTTGATCTCTATTCAATTCAAGGTCTTTGACTATAAATTCTTTATTCGGCCATTTAGGTGAGATCAAAAAGATGGCATTCTTATTTTGAGTAAAGAAAAATTCCTTAACTGCATATCCCGGCTCCTGATCAATAGTTTGTTTTAATATAAAATCACCACCTAAATAATGTTGTTTTGGTTTGTAATTTTGTTCTCCACTAGACCATTGAAATGGTTTTTCCCAGATTTTTGTATTGTAAATGGCTTCTCCATTAATTTTTAGCCATGCACCCATTTGTAAAAGGCGTTCCTGCATGATTGGTGGAATTTTTCCTCGGGCATCAGGACCAATATCTAAAAGTAAATTACCACCTGTACTCACAATATTAATAAGCATTAAAATCAAAGCTTTGGGAGAGTTATAATCTTGACTATCTTCATTTTGATTATAACCAAAAGAAAAACCCATACCCCTGCACTCTTCCCAGGGTTTTTGAAATTCAGGTACTTCAGATTCGTATTCTGTGGTAAAATATCCACCATGTTTTTTTCTGTTTCCTTTTCCCCATCGGTCATTTATGATTATCGAATTTTTGACAGATGATTCATTATACAACCAGCTTAAAAACTCTTTTGATTTCCATTGTTCATCGGTCAACTCCCATTCACCGTCAGGCCATAGGATATCCGGTTCATATTTTTGAACAAGATCCTTGATCTGTGGAATCATGTGTTGATTAACAAATTGATCCTTATTTTTCTTTTTATACCAAAGTGGATGATACCACTCATAAAGAGAATAATACAGTCCCATTTTAAGCCCTGCATTTTTAACAGATTTTGAAAGATCACCTACCAGATCTCTTTTAGGCCCAACATCCATACTATTCCATAAAAACCCTCTGTCGTTTGCTTCTTTACTTGGCCATAAGGCAAATCCATCATGATGTTTTGAACCAAGCACGATGTATTTAGAACCAGCATCTTTAAAAAGTTGTGCCCAGTCATCAGGTTCAAATAGGTCTGCTGTAAACATGGGGGCGAAATCGTAATAACTAAAATCTTTACCGTAAGTTCTGTTGTGAAATTTTGTTACTTCATCCCCTTTAAATTCACCATTTCCAAAAAGAGTTTTGTTTTGTAACCAATACTGATACCATTCAGAATAGGTTCCTTTTGGAGACCATGCAGGTACAGAATAAGGACCCCAATGAATAAAAATACCAAATTTGGCATTGCCAAACCATTCTGGTAGAGGTCTTGAATCAAGTGATTCCCAGGTGGGTTGATATTGCTTCTGAGCTATTATCATACTTGAAATTAAAAAGAATATTATTATTCCTGTTTTTCGCATGTTTAATTCTTTTTAGTATTAATTATCAATTTTATTCTTTCCTGATCTCTAAAGATATCCAGATTCAGTTTGCCTTTCCAGTTATTTCCCTGAAATACATTCATAAGATCTTTTATTGTATTTATTTCTTCTCCTTCACCTCCAATAATCACATCCCCAACCAGGAGATCTGAAGATCCCAGTATACTTTTTTGATCAATATTAATGATCAAAACTCCTGCTGTTTTATTTAGGCCAGAGGCAGAACGCTCTGCAATGGTTTCAATATTTTTAATCTTTGCTCCCAGCCATTCCATTTTCGGAATCTCATTCTTTTTTTTGTCTGAAACTGCCCAGAGATCTGGAAATTCAGGTTTTTTAGCAATAGCCTTCAAAACAGGTACTTGAACACCAAAATTATCCATAGGAAAGTTAATAAATCCTATTCTTAAAACAGGCGAATCATTAGAAACATTGTAATTACCTTTTTCAGGGTCAATAAAACCCGGGTTCCCAAAGATACTGTTCGTATCTACTCCTTTTTTGTGAGCATCATTCAAGGCTTCTTTAGTAGCGAAAAAATTATAATCGACTTCTTTTCCCCATCCGCTTAAGCGAATATCTTTATAAGTCGTCATTACAATATTTCTTCGAAAAATATCTTCACTTTTGTCAAACCATACATGTGGATGAAAACTATTATTGATCATAATATTATTTTCAACAGTACGATAGAATCCTTCCCTCAATTTGATTCCACCGTTCAAACAAACATTGTTGTACAAATGATAATTTGATGAACCATCATCAAGATCAATATCCCAGCCATGGTCACAACGAAAACGATTATTTCTTATAATTGTAGTATGGATGGCATCCCATTTTGGCATTTCAGGATTGATCTTTTTCAATTTATCCATGGTTGATCTGTTTGGATGCCAGAAACGGTCTCTTCCCCAGGAATTAAAAGCGCCATGATCTGAAGATTCCAGAACTGTATTAAAGACATCATTATATTCGATAATATGTCCTCCCCAGGTACCATCACTAATATTGATTCCTGCCCGTGGAACATCATAAATACTGTTGTGACATACGGTGATATCCATAGCCATAGAAATTTGTACACCAGCGGTTTGTTTTTCAATTCTACCAATTCTATAGATCAGATTATTGGTGATTTTTGATTCACTTGGATAATCATTATTAGCCGGACCAGAAATCGTGTCCATCTTTTGAATGGGAACGAATTCACGATATTGAAAAGATGGAGAACGAACAGTGCTTGGGTTTCCTATAAAACAAACAGCAGAAGCACCACTTTCATGGATGTGATTACCTATAATCTGAATTCTTCTGTTGTATTTGCTAATAAAGATCACATTTCCTCCTAGATTTGTAAATTCACAATTCTTAATAAGTATATCTTCCGTTCCTTCAACAAAAACTGCCCCTCCCCGGTAAATTGTCCAGTCACTTCTCAGTAAGGGTTCATAAGCTTCCATAAAAGTTCTTTGGGTATGTTCAAATTTTATTCCTTCAAGAGATACTTCTTTCACTGGGTGATCCTTATCTCCAATAATTTCGATAAGACTTTTTAAATAGATACCCTCTGCAAGTGCATTTTTAAGATCAATTCCATATTTAGGCCAGTAATATAAAAGCTTTTTGTCCTTGTCAAAATACCATTCTCCTGGGCTATCCAATTCTTCAAATACATTTTCAACCATGCGGTAATTTTTATGAAGTGGTGAAGGTCGGTTATTTTGTTGGCCACCGGTAAGCTTAACTTTACCATTCTTTTTAACATCTGAAATAACATAATGAAAATCTCCCCATTCGCCACTGTGCATTGCATGAACAATTGCCCCTTTGGGTTTTTTCCAAGATTTAACTCTTTTTGGGGAAATGGCATCCTTGGCATGCCCCTGCCAGTGACCACCATTTTCATCATAATTTGGATATCGAGCTAATATTTGTTGTTTGTGATTGATGAATAATTGATCAAAATTAGTTTTATCTTTAACCTTTGTCACCCAAATAGAGTCTTTAAATATTTTCCAGTTTAAATTTAATTTCTTTGACCCCTTCATAATTACTTTGTCAGAACCCTGACCAATGATCTTTAGCTTACTTAATTGGGGTGAAATTTTGATTGGTGAATCTAAATAGTATTCCCCAGCCAAAACATGAATTATAATTTGTGAACCCTTATTTATTGACCTTATTTCTTTGGATCTTTCAATAGCCGATCTTAAACTTTCAAAAGGAGAATTTTCAAGACCTAAATTATTAGATTTACCAATCGGACTTACATATATTTCAATAGATTCCATTTGAGCCCATCCCATAAATAATGGACTAAGAATAAAAAATAATGTGAATATATGTCTCATTAAGCTATTTATAAACTTTTACCCAATCAATGATCATTTGTACCGGCAGATCTTTAGGTTCTACTTCGCCAACCCAGGAACCACCTAATTGCATATCGATCATGATATAGAATGGCTGATCAAAGGGCCATTGTGTTGGGTCTACATTTTCTAATCGTGGATATACAAAGGTTCCTTTTCCGTTAAGAGTAAATACTAATTTATCGGGAAACCATTCCATACCGTAAATATTGTACTTTTTTGTATTTGCTTTTGGTGTATGAAAATAAACTGGATTTTTCTTTTTCTTTAATTCTAAGGTATAATAGGAGTGAACTGTTTGATAAATTTGATCTTCATAATTCAAATGCTCCATCAAATCAATTTCACCATTTCTTGGGTATTTGCCATATTTGGGATCATTTGCTAACATCCACATTGCAGGCCAGGCACCTTTTGCATTTTCCAGTTTTGCTTTGATCTCCACTTTTCCATACT
>JAOZTG010000185.1 GCA_029939235.1 Flavobacteriaceae bacterium | reverse complement strand
AAGATATTAGTATTACTGTAAAGGTTTGTGATTCAATTGCTACGATTGAAAATTTAAAATTAGAATAAGGCTTATTTGATACTGTTTTTAAGAGATAATACTGATTCTAAATCTGAAAATTCATATCCCCTTTTTTGTAATTCAGTTAATAATTTATCTAACTTTTTATAAAACTTATCAGTTCGTTCACTATCTGAACCTATATGACTTAACAACAAAAAACCATTTAATCCATTTAAAGATTCCTCTTTTAATATAGAATTATAGATCTCATCGCTACTTCTATAATTATTATCAGCAGGAATTGTGTAATCTGCATTTGATAAAGTACCGGAAGAATAATTGATAAGTGCAATATTCAATTGATTTGCCCATTGTGTAATATTCTCATCATTCCACTCATATGGTGGCAGAAAATAGGGTGCTTCCTTTTGTGAAATTCCAAATTTTTTCATTTCATCATAATTTTTTAACAAATCTTGTTTAAAAACTTCTTCTGAAACTAAAAGAATTTTGTTCTTTGACCAATCATTATAGAGTAAATGCTTATCAGAATGTGCTCCTAAATAATGCCCATTTTTCTTTACAGCATATATAAATTCTTTAAAATTTTCATTTCTATAAAAATCACCGGTTAAAAAAAATGAAGCTTTTATTTGATGTTTTTCTAAAATGTTTAAAATTTGATTTCCTCCATCTGCATATTCATGACCAGAGAACAAAAGGTGAATTTTTTTTAATGAACGATCACCTCGGACAATTGCTCCTGATTTATCTATACTATTTCTGTATTTTATATGGCCATTGTTTCGACTTTCAATTTCTAAAGAAGACAAATAATATACTAAGCTAGCTGTTCCATCCATAGTTGGCTCATTGGTAGAGTAATCTCCTACATCATCATGATAAACAAAATAATCAGATTGAAGATCAGCATAACTATCTTCTAATTGCAACTTCAAACCTAATAAACTATTAAAAATAGAACCATAAACCGGACCATCAATAAGTCCACCATAAGTCTGGTATCCATTTAAATGATTTAATGAAGAATGAGGATATTCTGGAGAATCACCATAATATGGCAATCCAACAATCATACTTGTCCCCCATGGATTACAACCAAACAACCAGTCACGTAATGCTACTTCCATTTCTTCATATTTATTACTATTTGATAAATTTCTATACAACTCACACTGAGTTACCGCTGCAGTTACGAAATTATTAGAGCACCAAACAAAAGGAATTCCAATTAAAAAAGGATTATTTTTTCCTTTCTGATATAATAACTCTAAACCCTTATTGTAATAATTAGTTACCACAGTCTTTTCATTATCTAATAAATTGACAGCCAATTGATAATGGCCTGCATTTAAAAATGGATAATATTGATAGTGATTTACAGAATCTAATCCTATCCATGGAGAAGTAATTTCCATACGTGCAAAGTCTAAAGCATCTATTTTATATTTTTCCTTTTTTGTCAAATTATAAAGTGTACTTGCTCCCAATTCCATATCATCTATCCAATTTTCTTCTTCATAAAAATAAGGAGCTTTTCCAGGAGCTGTTTGACTTACTCCCGGGTTGATTTTCCCAAATTCATAGGCATCCATAGCTCTTTGAGATAAATCTTTACTGTATTCAGGAAAGAATTCTTTTAAAACTTCCGATCCAAGAGCAAAAGCAGATGCAAATTTACCAGATGTAGAAGCTGTTCCGGTAGAACGATTTTTATACTTAAATAATCCCTGTTTTTTATCGCTTACTGAGTAAACAGGACGTCCTTTGTGTTTTTCACTATAGACCACTTTATCTAATGTTGGTAAACGGAATCCTGCATGATCTCTATCATCTGCGATTTGATTATAATATTCACTAGGATTTGGATTCATTTTCTTCAACCAGTCCATTCCAAATTTCGCCTCATCAATAATATCCGGAATGCCATTTGTTCCCGGCATTCCATTCGCCTGATATGCATCACCAAATACTTTGGGATTATCTCTATAAGCAAATAATAACTGAAATACAGCATTTGCAGATGTTGCAGTATATTGTAAGTAATCCGTTGCATCATGCCAACCTCCGGTAACATCAATTCGCTCTCCCCTACGGTTTTCCGGATAAACTATATAACCATCATCTAAATGACAAGAATCATTCAAAAATGGATTAAAAAAACATCGTTGTTGCCTCATATATTTAAGCAAATAATCTGCTGAATTATCATAAACACTTGGATCAATTCTGAAAATATTCGATTTTATTTTATCTACTTGTAAATAATACATTCCCAACTTTTTGAATGGGCTGAAATTTAATCGAAACGATGTTTTAAACGGACCATAATTTCCCTTAGGCTCCACTTGACCTGAGGTAAAAACCACTTTATTTGATGAAGCTTCATGTAATGTAAATTCTGTGACATCCAAATTAAGCTTTGAACCTATTACGGCAACTTTCATAGAATTTGGTAAATATCCCAGATTATTTATTCGAATCCATGAACTTTGAGTTTCAGATTCACTTGATTCTTTTATTGATTTGTAACCTATGGCTAAAATGGATATAAATAATACAATTACTATTTTAACATTCTTCATGGTGAAAAAATTATAAGCACTACACTCCTTGATTAAATTCATAATAAATATATCACAAATTCCTTAATAATTTTCCTAGTACATTACCATGAGACAATATATTTGCTAAAAACAGAAAAATCTCGCCGAAACGAGATTTTATTTTTAAATAAATAAGAACCTATATTTTTAATAAGAACTCACATCACCAGACCCAGACACTTTAATATCCTGTATTTTTGGATTACCCTTATAATCAATATCTCCTGAACCAGCAACTCTTGCTTTCAATTCGTTTTGAACAGTTAGTTCAATATCTCCTGATCCTGAAACCTTTACGTCAGCTTTATCCGACTTCAAATGAAATGCACTAATATCGCCTGAACCTGCAACTGCTCCATCAAAACTCTTTGTAGAGCCTTTTAAAACAATATCTCCTGATCCACTCACTGCAGCTTTTAAACTATTGGAAACCACATCCAGTTCAATATCACCAGATCCCGAAACCGATGTTTCAAAATGATCGGCATTGATTTTATCTTTTCCTACGATATCTCCGGATCCTGAAAGGGCAACGGCATTGATATCTTTAAATTGAACTGTAATAACAACTCCTTTTCTGGTTGATATATTTGTTCCTTTTTTCCATTTGATCTTTAATTTACCACCATTCACTTCAGTAACCAAATAAGGCAATAAATTATCTTCTATCTTTATATCCATCTGACCTTCCTTTCCTTTTTCTAAAAAGACATCAAACGAGCCAGAAACTGCCACATTATCAAAGGATCCAACATTTCTGGATTTATTAATTATGTTTCCATTCCCTTTTACTCTGCCGTAGTTTTGTGCAGTACAACTGGTTATAAATAAAATACTTACAACTAAAATGATCTTTGATCTTAAAATTAAATTTTTCATTTGTTTTGATTAATTATTATACAATTTAACCGAACCATACTCGGATGTTATTTCAATACGTGAATTAGAATTTTCCTCATTTACATAGCCTTCATAATACTTTGAAGATGATTTTACAATTTGTTTGATGAAGGTAGTATTTTCTTCATCATAACTAAAATCTGCATAGCTTAACCTTGCAACAAAATCAAAAGAAATATCTTCCTCTAAGCCTATTTTAATTCCGGTATAATCAGTAACTATTTTTACCTTTTCAAACCCCTTCATTAATTTATTAATTCGAATACCGCCATAATCAGCATCTACGATCAACTGCTTATAGATCTTTCCAAATCTCATTGTTAAATAATCACCATTTCCAACTATGATATTACCATTCTCTACTTCTATTTTTCCATAATCACAATTGAAATCCAGTTTTTCAATATTTTCAATTACCGTAGTAGTATAATCTGCATTCAGATCCAGGTATTTAGCTTTTTCGATTCGCAATTTAGAATAATCAGCATCGATCCTACCTGTGTTTATAAATTCGATCACCGAATTTGAAGTGTAATCCATATTGATATCATTATCTTCATGGTATAAACTACCTATCAAAACTTTGCCATAATCACAATTAATATTTGCTTTTCCTTTCAATTCATTTAGGGAAATGGTTCCATAATCATTGATAAAATTCACATCATTTGTCACAGGCATTTTCACCTTATAATCAATTTGATAATTGATATTATTATTAGAGCCAAACCATCCTGAAGAAACTTTTTCAATCACAGTTTTTGCAGTTACCTGATTGGCATTTCCACTAAAATTAATATGGATTCTATCTAATCTTGACTTAATTTTATCTTCATTGTTGCCACTTACGGTAATATTTACTTCAATAACAACACGGTTCTCACCCCAGGTTACAACATCAAGATTTCCATATTTATTACTGATTTTAATCAAAGCATTAGCATTGACACTGTATTCTTTTTTTACAGTTTTACTTTTTTCATATTTCCCTTTTTTATAATCCGGGTTTGCAATTCCAAGCAATGGAATAAGCAAAAAAACAAGTAATATTTTATTCATAGGTTTCATAATTTTTATTTTTTAATTTATATATTGACACTTTTTAATTATCATAAATTTATTTAAGAATTCTAGTATTAAACCATTTTCTCCTTTACAGCAATTTCTTTATAGTTCTCAAATTCTTCCAACTGAATCATTAAATTTTGCAAAACTTCCAACCTGTTCTGAAAATTTGCTATCATGGCATAGATCACACGTTTATCTTCGCTACTTTCTTTTAATTCAACAGTAAGTTTTTGATAACTGCTTTCTAATATTTTTAACTGATCAAAAGCATCGTCAATGATCTTTTGATTTTCAGGTGTTTGCTGACTCTTTATTTCTTCTATTTCTTTATGAATGGAAGCCAGATAAAAATTTTGAGTTTCTTCCATTTTTGGAGATACATCTGCTAAGTCATATCCATTTGAATTATTTTGTTTACCCAACCAAAAACCAATTAAAAGCAAAATAGATGCAGCAACTGCCAGCCAGTGCCAGGAGGTTTTTTTAACTTTAGCAGTACTATTATTTTTTAGTTTCGCCTCAAATCGATCAAAATGACCCATATTAGGTTCTGCAAAATCAAATTCTCCTTTTTTATCTTTAAAAATATTTTCTAAATTATTTTTCATCCTTTTTTAGTTTATTACGGTCATTTCCGAAAATAATTTTCTCAATTTACTTTTTGCTCTTGATATCGTCGTTCTGCAATTTTCATTAGAAATATTCATAATGCTTGCTATCTCTTCATTATCATAACCTTCTATTAAATTTAAGGTCAGTGCCATTCTATAATTATCTTTCAATTTCCCAATAACATCCACAATTTCTTTGGCTCTTATTACTGAATAATCCATTGCTTCCTTGCTTGAATATTCTTCTTCATCGGTTGATAAATTCCTTTCTACAACTTCTAATTTCACCTCTGTAAATCGATTATTCACTTTTAAATGTGTCAGACTATTATTGATGACTATTCTTTTTAACCAGGCTCCAAAAGCAACTTCCCCTTTATAGGTATCCAGTTTTGTAAAAGCACTTAAAAACGCTTCCTGCATAATATCTTCTGCCTCAAAACTATCCTTCACAATACGTAAGGAAGTATTATACATTGCTTTATAATAAAGCTTGTAAATTTCAAATTGCGCAGGTTGGTTCCCTTTTTTACAAGCTTGAATCAGACTTGTTATATGTATTTGTTCTTTATGCAATGCTAAGTTCTATT
>JAOZTG010000051.1 GCA_029939235.1 Flavobacteriaceae bacterium | reverse complement strand
ATTACTTTAGCAGCAATAGCTTTACGTAATGCAATGGCATTTGGCATGTTGGTGTATTTTGTAAAACGTTTTAATCCCATTAACATCATACGTTGTTCGTCGCCATCAGAAAAATAAGTAATCGCTTCTTTTCCTTTGTTACTAATCAGATTAACAGCATTATATAAGCTCATTTTAGCCATATTTATTTGCCCTTCTGCTTCTTTTTCAGATGTCATATTTGCAATTTTTTCAGCCTTTAAAATAGCGCTTTCTGCCATATAGATCTCAATCATTACCTCCGCAGCAGCTAAAATTAATTGTTGGTGTTTATCTAATTCCATTCCAAAGGTTTGTACAGCTTTACCTGAGATCATCAAAAATGCTTTTTTCAATTTAGCGACCATTTCTTTTTCTTCTGCAAATAATTCAGAATAGTCAGGTGTGTCAAATGATGGAATTCCCATCAGACTTTTACCTACTTCTGTTGCTGGGGTAATAAGATCAATTTCACCTTTAAAGGCCTTTTTTAATAACATTCCAACAGTTAGTAATCTGTTGATCTCGTTGGTACCTTCATAGATCCTTGTTATTCTTGCATCTCTCCATGCTGACTCCATTGGAGTGTCTTTTGAAAATCCCATACCTCCAAAAATTTGTATACCTTCATCAGAAACAATTTGAGAAGTTTCAGATGCATAAACCTTTAAAATTGCAGCTTCAATAGCGTATTCACTAAATGCTTCTAATTCAGATTCCTGATGAGATTTTCCTTTTGCCAAAAGTGCATCAATATAGTTTTGAATGTCTTTTGCAGCCCTGTAAGTACCGGCATCACTGGCAAAGGTTCGTATACTCATCTCAGCAAGTTTAGCCTGAATTGCGCCAAAACTTGAGATAGGAGTTTTAAACTGGATACGTTCGTTGGCATAATTTACAGATGCAGTAATGATTCTTCTACTGGCATCTAAACAGGCAACAGCCAATTTAATTCTACCTACATTTAAAGAGTTTAATGCAATTTTAAATCCCTTGCCTCTTTTTGAAAGCATATTTTCAACAGGAATCTTAGTGTCACTAAAAAACATTTGTCTGGTAGAAGAGGATTTGATACCCAATTTATCTTCTTCTTCACCAAAAGTTACACCATTTGGATTTTCTTTATCATACTCTAAAATAAAAGCAGTGATATTTTTATCATCTTCAATTCTGGCAAAAACAATAAATATTTCAGCAAATCCTGCATTAGAGATCCACATTTTTTGTCCGTTGATCAAATAATGTTTGCCATCTTTGGTTAATGCTGCAGTTGTTTTACCTGAATTGGCATCACTACCTGCTTCTGGTTCTGTTAAACAATATGCGCCAAATTTTTCACCAGATGTCAATTGAGGTAAGTATTTTAACTTTTGTTCCTCTGTTCCGTAAAGGAAAATTGGCATCGTACCAATACCGGTATGCGCTCCAAATGCAGTAGCTATTGAGCCAGTGGCAGCCGACATATAATCTGTTACCAACATGGTAGATACAAATCCCATACCCATTCCGCCATACTCTTCAGGTATTGAAATACCTAAAAAACCCATTTCACCAATTTGGCGCATTACGCTTTCAGTTAAAGCATAATCTTTACTTTCAAATCTGTCTTTGTTAGGCCAAACTTCACGGTCAATAAATTCAACTACGGAATCTTTCATCATATTGTGTTCCTCTGTAAATTCTTCTGTGATGAATATATCTTCGTATTGTACCTCTTTTATTAAAAATTCGCCTCCTTTTATTGTTTTCATGTATATATATTTTAAGTTTTAAATTATTAGATAAAGTTTGAGAAACCCCTAATAATATTGATTTATTTATTTTGTTTGAATAAGTATAATTCTACTTTAAAAATTCGAACACACCTGCTGCACCCTGACCTGTACCTACACACATAGTAACTACACCATATTTGTTTTTACGACGTCGCATTTCATTGAATAATTGTACTGATAGTTTAGCACCTGTACATCCCAGTGGGTGACCTAATGCAATTGCTCCACCATTTACATTTACAATATCCTGATTCAGGTCTAATTCGCGCAATACAGCTAATGATTGTGATGCAAAAGCTTCATTCAATTCGAATAATTCTATGTCGTTTTGTTTCATTCCAGCTTTTTCCAATGCTTTAGGAACTGCTTTTATTGGTCCGATACCCATTATTTTTGGGTCAACACCCACGGCTGCATAAGAAACCATTCTTGCAACAGGTTCAAGATTTAATTCTTTTACCATTTCTTCACTCATAACCAAAACAAATGCAGCTCCATCACTCATTTGTGATGAATTACCGGCTGTAACACTTCCGCTCTGAGCGAATACAGGGCGCAATCTGGCCAATGCTTCTTTAGAAGTTCCTCTACGAGGTCCTTCATCATTTACTATCGTATATTCTTTGGTTTGTTTTTTGCCATTTCCATCCATATAGATCTGTTCGACGGTTATAGGAACAATATCATCTTTATAAGTCCCTTCATCCAAAGCTTTCAAAGCTTTCATATGAGATTTGAAAGAAAATTCATCCTGATCTTCACGTGAAACTTTATACTGATTTGCAACAGCCTCGGCAGTTAATCCCATTCCCCAATAATAATCTTCATGACCTTCTTTGGTTGATTTATAATTTGGAACCGGACGATAACCTCCCATAGGAATGTAACTCATACTCTCCACACCACCGGCGATGATACAATCTGCCATTCCCGATTGGATTTTTGCTGTTGCGATGCTAATGGTTTCTAATCCTGAAGCACAATAACGGTTAACGGTCATTCCTGCAACTTCATCGGTTTTCAAGCCCATTAGAGAAACTAATCGACCAATATTCAGACCCTGTTCAGCCTCTGGCATTGCATTACCAACGATTACATCATCGATTCTTTTTTTATCTAATTGAGGAACTTCCTTTAATAAGTGTTCAATTGTTTCTGCAGCCAGCTCATCCGGTCTCTTGAACCGAAAAACTCCTTTTGGTGCTTTACCAACTGCTGTTCTGTATCCTTTTACTATATATGCTGTTTTCATGTTTTATTATTTGTTAAAAGTTGAAAGTCTTAAAGTCGAAAGTCGGCTTTGGACATTTGACTTTAAGACATTTGACTTATTTAGTTTCTCAATGGTTTACCTGTTTTTAAAGTATGCTCTATTCTTTCCAGTGTTTTTCTTTCACCTAAAAGAGATAAGAAAACTTCACGTTCAAGATCCAATAAATATTGTTCACTAACATCTGTTGGTTCTGACAGATCACCACCGGCTAAGATCCAGCCCAGTTTATTTGCGATCTTCCTATCATGTTCTGATGCATACTTACCTTTTTCTAAACTATCAGTTCCAACCATAAACATTCCTAAAGCCTGCTGACCTAATACTCTTACTTTTTGAGGAGCAGGTTGTGTATAACCATCTTGCAACATTTGTAAAGCATGACGTTTTGCAGTAGCGATTTGTCTGTCGGCATTTACTATTACCATGTCCTTACCATGCTGGTAATAACCCATATCGTAGGCCTCATGTGCTGATGTAGCAACTTTAGCCATTGCAATATTTATAAATGCATCACGAAGTCGGTTCAATTTTACATCATCTTTGATCCAAAGATCTGAAACTCTTTTTGTCATCTCTTTGGTTCCTCCACCACCTGGTATCAATCCTACTCCAAATTCTACTAGTCCGGTGTAGGTTTCCGCAGCAGCGACAACTTTATCAGCATGTAAACTCAATTCACAACCACCACCAAGGGTTAATCCTCTTGGAGTAACTAAAGTTGGAACAGAGGAATAACGCATACGCATTACCGTACTCTGGAATAAGTTTATCGCCATATTCAATTCGTCATATTCCTGCTCAATTGCCAGCATAAAAACCATGGCAAGGTTTGCACCAACCGTAAAATTAGCAGCCTGATTACCAAGAATTACTGCTTCGTAATCTTTTTCAGCAAGGTCAATTCCTTTGTTGATAGCTTCTAAAACTCCACCACCTAATGAATTCATTTTAGACTGGAATTCAACGTTTAACACACCATCACCTAAATGTTGAATGGAAGCTTCTGAATTAGACCAGATTGTTTGACTCTCACGAATATTATCCAAAATGATAAAAGCATCCTGTCCCGGAATTTTAACTTGTGTTTTTGTTGGAATATCATAATAAAATTTAGCACCTTCTTTTACAGTATAAAAGGATTTAGCACCATCTTTGACGAATTCATTCACCCAGTCAGCAATTTCAAAGCCTTCTTCTTTCATCATTTTAACTCCGGCTTCTACACCAATAGCATCCCAAATTTGGAAAGGACCATGTTCCCAGCCAAAACCAGCTTTCATTGCATCGTCAATTCTGTATAATTCATCCGAAATTTCAGGAATACGGTTTTGTACATAAGCAAACATCGCAGCAAAGGTTTTGCGATAAAACTCACCTGCTTTATCTTTTCCTTTTACCAAAACTCTAAATCGGTCAATCACCTTATCAATAGTCTTGGTCATTTCAAGGGTTGCAAATTTTGCTTTTTTTGGAGCGCGGTATTCTAAACTTTCAAGATCTAAGCCTAAAATTTGTTTTTTACCTTTTTCATCAACAGTTTTTTTATAAAAACCTTGTTTTGTTTTACTTCCCAGCCATTTTTTCTCCATCATACTTTCTATGTAAGCAGGAAGTTTAAACAGATCGTGGGCTTCATCATCTGGTACACCATTATATAAACCATTGGCAACATGAACCAAAGTGTCTAATCCAACAACATCAACGGTACGGAAAGTAGCTGATTTAGGGCGGCCAATTACTGGACCAGTTAATTTGTCAACTTCTTCAATACTTAACCCAAGATCTTTTACTGCATGGAAAAGACTCATGATTCCAAAAATACCAATACGGTTACCAATAAAAGCAGGAGTATCTTTTGCCAAAACAGAAGTTTTACCTAAGAATTTTTCACCATACATCATTAAGAAATCGGTTACTTCCTGATCACAATTTGGTCCGGGAATAACTTCAAAAAGTTTTAAGTATCGTGGAGGGTTGAAGAAATGCGTTACTGCAAAATTCTTTTGAAAATCTTCACTTCGTCCTTTATTCATAAATTTAATTGGAATACCGGAGGTATTTGAAGTAATCAAAGAACCTTTTTTTCGATGTTTTTCGATATTTTCAAAAACCTGCTGTTTGATATCCAATCTCTCAATAACAACCTCAATTACCCAGTCAACATCTTTGATCTTTGAAATATCATCATCCAGATTACCTGTAGAAATTCTTGAAGCAAATTTTTGATTGTAAATAGGGGAGGGCTTTGATTTTAATGAAGCTTTAAGGCTATCATTTACAATTCGATTTCTTACAACCTGGCTTTCAAGTGTCAAACCTTTAGCTTCTTCCTGTTTGTTTAACTCACGTGGTACAATGTCAAGTAATAACACTTCCACGCCAATATTCGCAAAGTGACATGCAATACCTGATCCCATGATACCAGATCCAACAACTGCAACTTTCTTAATGTGTCTTTTTTTCATGTGTTTATTTTTATTGTTTTATGAAGGTCACATGCAATTTTATTCAGAATATTTCACTTTGCAGAGAAATTTTGCATGTTCGGTTTATTACTTATTCAAAAAATAATTTATCATTTATTAATCTATTGATTACATCAGTTACTTCGAAAAAATTATTAATTTTTTCTTCTGATATATTTTTTTTGATCGTATCATTAAAATCTATAACAGATTTTTTTGATATTTCACGCATGTTTTGACCAGATTCTGTAAGTTTTAAAAATACACCTCTACCATCATCTGGGTTTTTCTCTCTGTATATCAAACCTCTATCTTCTAAATTTTTTAAAATTCTCGATAAACTGGTAGCCTCCATTCCCATGGAGGGGCCTAATGAAGTAGAAGGAGTTCCATCTTCATGATTAATATAAAGTAAAGCCATTGCCATTGCCATGGTAGAGTCATGTTTACTAGCCTCCTCATTGTATAATTTTGTCACAGCCTTCCAGGTGGCTCTTAGTGCATGATCAATAGTTTTCTCTCGTTCCATTTCCCAAATATATAAAAAAATACTATGCATGCATAATAAAATTAGAAAATATTATTTTTTTTAACACAAGTTATTTGTATTTTTAAGCAAAATAAATTTTTGATAACTATGAGTATACGTGAAATAATAGGTAAATTAACAAGGCAGGAAAATATTCATCCAATTGAAAGAAATAAAATTTCAAATACATTGGTTATTCATGTTCCAAGTCCATTGGCAACTTACTATACAAGATTTTCTCAGATCAATAAACCAAATACGATTTTAATATTAACCAAGACTCCGTCTTCATTTGAAAGAATTCTTAGAGCTACTAATAGGGTAAATAAAGACAATAATTTAAATCTGAATGGTGCAAAGTGTGAGATAACCATTGGTAAGAAAAAATATAGTGGAATAAGGCTTAAAGGAATTGACCAATTTTCAGATATTGAGGGTATCCAAAGACTTTTTGAAAAAGAAGGATTTGAGTTTGCCAAAAGCATTCGTTTGAATGAAGATACAGATTCTATTATAAGAGTTAATAAGTTTTTTGAATTACAAAAAGTAGAGGAAGGTATTTACCATTCTCCTAATAATAAGGACAGATATTATATTGAAATACCAAAACATATTCACTGGGATGAATTTAGAGATGTAACCTTTGATATTAAAAATAATGTATCTGTTACTGGCTATGATGTCGCAAAAGGTATTTTTTATGAGAAAGATGGAATAACAGAAATGGTTAGAATCATTAAACCAGATTTAACTTTAGAAATGGTAAAAGAAGTAAAAGATAAATATTTTGACCGTCTATCATAGAATATTTGGATCTTTGATATGCTGTTAGTATAAAATTTAGAAAGGTTTTGTTCCATTGAATAAGACCTTTTTTCTTGATTATTTATAAAGGAATTTTTTCATAATCTAAATAAAAAAACTTTAAAAATTTGTAGTTCAAATTCTTATATTTGAAAAAATTAATAAAAAGTAATGGAGAACATATTAATAGCTGAAAATATTGATAAAAGTTTTGGTGATTTTAAGGCTTTGAACAAAGTAAGCATTCAGGTACCTAAACACAGTATTTTTGGACTGCTTGGTCCGAATGGAGCTGGTAAAACTACTTTTATTCGAATTATCAATCAAATTACAATGCCTGATAATGGAACAATTGAATTTGATGGAAAAAGATTACAGCCTGAAGATGTTCATTATATTGGATATTTACCTGAAGAAAGAGGATTGTATAAGCGTATGAAAGTTGGTGAACAGGCATTGTATCTGGCTCAGTTAAAGGGTATGTCAAAAAGTGATGCAAAACAAAGGTTAAAGTATTGGTTTGATAAATTTGAAATAGGAGACTGGTGGAACAAGAAGGTAGAAGAACTATCGAAAGGAATGGCACAAAAAGTTCAATTCATTATCACTGTACTTCATCAGCCAAAACTATTGATCTTTGATGAACCTTTTAGTGGATTTGATCCTATAAACGCAAATCTGATCAAAGATGAAATTTTGAATCTTAAAAATGAAGGATCCTCTATTATTTTTTCTACTCATAGAATGGAATCGGTTGAAGAGCTTTGTGAATATATTGCTTTGATCGATAAGGCAAATAAAGTCCTTGATGGCAAACTGGTGGATATTAAAAAAGAATTTAAAACAAACACTTACGAAGTTGGTTTACTGGTTGATCAAAAGGAAGTTCTTTTAAATGAACTTAAGGAAAGATTTGAAGTAACCCCGGCTACTTTTAAATCTTTAGAAGATGACCTAAAATTAAATATAAAATTAGCAGATGGTGAAAAATCAACTGATCTGATCAAATTTTTAAATAGAAGAGCTTCCATTAATCATTATGTTGAAGTGATTCCAAGTGCAAATGATATTTTTATCAGGGCGGTAAATCAAAATTCATAATCCTATTACAAGCAATAATTGAAATGAATAAATTAAAACTCATTATTAAAAGAGAATATTTGGCAAAAGTGAGAAACAAGACTTTTATCATCATGACCTTTTTAAGTCCGTTATTAATGATAGGAATGATAGCGTTAGTGGCTTTTTTGACTAAAAGCAGTAT
Source organism: Flavobacteriaceae bacterium (assembly GCA_029939235.1). Taxonomy (GTDB): domain Bacteria; phylum Bacteroidota; class Bacteroidia; order Flavobacteriales; family Flavobacteriaceae; genus Lutimonas. The sequence continues at coordinate 11,429 of JAOZTG010000051.1, read as the reverse complement.
GGAAAAAGCTACAACTGTAGCTTATGTGGATGAATCAGGGATATTTTCTGCGAGTGACTTTAAGAGTAATAAAACCATAAAATTTGAAAATTTGACAGAGGCTGGTTTTGAAAAAGCTAAAATTATTGTTGAAGAATCATCACATGAGGGATTGTTATATATTCCAAAAAAAGACAATATCGATCAGGTTGCAAATAGTGTAGAGTTTTATTCTTCTGAAACTCCGGGCATGGTTACGATCTCAGGACTGGAATCTATCTTAGAAAAAAAACTACATAAAGAAAAAATGTTACTGTTAGATATTGATCTGGACAAACTGGAAAAGGCTAAGATCAATATAGATATAAAAATGTCAAATTTTAGTGGAGAAAGATCTTCAAAAATGATCAATGGAATCAAAATTGGAATTGGAATGACAGCTGGTTATTTGATCATGATGTTTATTTTAATTTATGGAGCAATGGTTATGCGTAGTGTTATTGAAGAAAAAACCAGCAGAATTATAGAAGTAATTATATCATCGGTTAAACCTTTTCAATTAATGCTTGGTAAAATTTTGGGAACTGCTTTGGCAGGTTTGACTCAATTTTTAATATGGACAATTATCATGTTTATTATTTTTATGGTTAGTTCGATGGTCTTTGGTGTTGATATGACTTCAAGCAGTATGTCAGCTCAACAAATGGAACAGTTGGCTCAAAATGATACCCAGTTTATGTTGACTGAAATTTTTAATTTGCCACTTTTTAGTATGTTCGCTTATTTTATCCTTTATTTTTTATTGGGATATTTGTTGTACAGTTCTATTTATGCATCTATTGGAGCAGCTGTTGATAATGAAACAGATACGCAACAATTTATGATGCCGGTAATGTTGCCATTAATGATTGGCGTTTATGTAGGATTTGCAACGGTAATCAATGATCCTCATGGTACTATTGCAACCGTATTTTCAATGATACCTTTTACATCGCCAATAGTGATGCTAATGAGAATTCCTTTTGGTGTTCCCTGGTGGCAAATAACGATTTCTTTATTTTTATTGTTTATAACATTCCTGTTTGTTGTTTGGTTAGCAGCAAAAATATATAGGGTTGGAATATTGATGTATGGTAAAAAAGTAAGTTACAAAGAGTTGTATAAGTGGTTAAGGTACTAAAGAACAGAGGACAAAGAAAAAAGGATAAAGGATAAATGATAAAGGGGAAAGGACAATGTGACTAAGTTAAGTTTAAAAAGAAAGATGAACGATTTAAATAAAAGAATTTTTGATTTTATCGTGAGGGTGATAAAATTCCTTAAGACATTGGAAAACACACCTGAAATGAAAGTGATTAGATATCAGTTGGTTAAAAGTTCTAGTTCTACGGGTGCTAATTACGAAGAAGCTCAGGGAGCAGGTTCCAGAGCAGATTTTTCAAATAAAGTTAGAATTTCTTTAAAAGAAATAAGGGAGTCTAATTTTTGGTTAAGATTGATTAAGGCTGTTGCAGAGGTGAAAAATGAAGAATTAAATTATTTAATCAAAGAATCTAGTGAATTAAAGAAAATTTTGGGATCAATTGCATCGAAAACAAGAAATAATGAAAACAGATAATATATGTTACAACTTTATCCCTTATCCTTTAAACTTTTAAATTGATTATATGAATAAAATACTTATAATAGAAGATGAAGCAGCCATTAGAAGGGTTTTAACAAAGATCATTCTTAATGAGAATAAAGATTATAGAATTGATGAGGCAGAAGATGGGTTAATGGGGTATAACATGCTCGAAAAGACAGATTATGATCTGGTACTCTGTGATATTAAAATGCCAAAAATGGATGGGGTGGAAGTACTTGAAAAAGTGCAAAAAATTAAACCTGAAATCCCTTTTATTATGATATCAGGTCATGGCGAATTAGAAACTGCTGTTGAAACAATGCGTTTGGGAGCATTTGACTATATTTCTAAGCCGCCAGATCTAAACAGACTGCTAAATGCTATTCGCAATGCATTGGATAAGAAACAGCTTACCGTTGAAAATAAAAGGCTAAAGAAAAAAGTTGATAAAAACTTTCAGATGATAGGTGAAAGTGATGCAATTTCAAGAATTAAAGAAATGATTGAAAAAGTTGCACCAACCGAGGCTAGAGTTCTAATCACCGGTGCGAATGGTACAGGAAAGGAACTGGTGGCTCACTGGATCCATCAAAAAAGTAACAGATCAAAAGGTCCGATGATCGAAGTGAATTGTGCGGCTATTCCTAATGAATTGATTGAAAGTGAATTGTTCGGCCATGTAAAAGGATCTTTTACCGGTGCAAATAAAGACAGAGCTGGTAAATTTGAAGCTGCAAATGGTGGTACTATTTTTTTAGATGAGGTTGGGGATATGAGCTTATCTGCGCAGGCAAAAGTATTGAGAGCCTTGCAGGAAAACAAAATTAGTAGAGTAGGTAATGATAAAGACATCAAGGTAGATGTTAGGGTAATTACTGCAACGAATAAAGATCTGCAAAAAGAAATAAAAGAGGGTAAATTCAGAGAGGATCTATACCATCGTTTGGCAGTAATTCTTATTAAAGTACCATCATTAAATGAAAGAAAGGAGGATATTCCGCTTTTAATCGATTATTTTGCAAAGGATATTGCAGCACAACATGGCAATACAAAAAAGATCTTTCAACCGGAAGCCATTGATCTTTTAAAGGATTATGACTGGACAGGTAATATTAGAGAATTAAGAAATGTTGTTGAAAGATTAATTATTTTGGGAGAAGAAGAAATCACAGTAAATGATGTAAACCTATTTGCCAGTAAATAAAAAAATAAAGTATTATGAAAACCAATCCATATCAAGTTGTTAAAAAAGTAGAGTTAAGTAAAATTAAAACTTTAGAGGTCGAAGACGATGCAAAAGGCAAATTAAAGAAGATAAGTAAGAAAATAAGTAAGATACAAAACAAAATGTATGCCCATGGAAAATACAGTGTTTTGATCTGTTTTCAGGGCATGGATACATCCGGTAAGGATAGTTTGGTTCGTGAAGTTTTTAAAAGTTTTAATACAAGAGGTATAAACGTACATAGTTTTAAAACCCCGTCGAAAACAGAACTCGAACATGATTATTTATGGAGACATTATCTTGTATTGCCTGAACGAGGCACATTTGCTATTTTTAACAGAACCCATTATGAAAATGTATTGGTAACCAGGGTTCATCCGGAATATATTTTGGGCGAAAACATTCCTTCTATTCATAGTGTTGATCAGTTAGATGATGCTTTTTATCACCATCGCATGGATCAGATCAAAAACTTTGAACAATATTTAGTGGATAATGGGACTATTGTACTTAAATTCTTTTTAAATATTTCAAAAGATGAACAAAAGAATCGTTTGTTAAGAAGAATTGAACTGGAAGAAAAAAACTGGAAATTTTCATCAGGAGATCTAAAAGAAAGAAAATTATGGAGTAAATATATGGATTGTTATGAAGATCTTTTAAATAGAACTTCCACCGAAGATGCTCCATGGTTTATCATTCCTTCTGATGATAAAAGGACTTCCCGTTTACTGGTTGCAGAAACTATTTTGGAAACCTTAAAAAAATATACAGATATTGATGAACCCGAATTGGATGAAACTACTAAAAAAGATCTTTTGAAATACAAGAAAATGCTTGAAAATGAATAGATAAGTACTATTTAGCCCCTATATTTATGGTTTTTTCTTATGATTCTTTTTTCTGTAGTCAGATAAAAGTTTTCGATTAAATTGGTGTTCTGCCCGATTTAATAGTAGTATTTTTTTTGATGGAATTACTTTTTTTAAATCACTGTACAGGTTTTTTTTAGCATCAACCAATACCTGATCATTTTCTGATAATTTTGATAATAATTGATCGGCTTCTTTTTCTGAAAGTGATTCGATACCACCTTGGTCTCTAATAAGATTTCTCATCTCATTCATTTTAAGTACTTTGAGTTGGAAAACATTTTTTTCATATGCATTGTAAACTGGCCAGAATTTTTCTGCTTCCTCTGCAGTTAAATCTAACTGCTCTGTTAAATAGGCTGTTTTATATGCTTTTAATTTCTCTCTTTTCCCATGGTGTTGTGCAATAATACTATTTAGAGAAATTAATATGACAAATAATGTGAATATAAATTTTTGCATAATATCAATTTTCAAGTAATAAATTTTCAATATCTGTATATTTTAAATAATCTGAAATTTCGTCGCTTTCTTCTGCAATTAAATTCAGGTCATTTTCGGTAAACATATCTTCAATTTCATAGGTATTGAAAGTAACAAGCCCTTCATCCATCCATGTTTCTATTTCAGTGGCAGCAACAGTATTTAAACTATTGTGGTTGGAAGAATAATTTGAAATACCAAAAAATAATAATAAGGAAGCAGCGATAGACAGACTAATAATTTTTATATAGTCACTTCTTTTTAAAGAAATTACTTTACTTGTATTAGTTTTTGGATAAAGTTTGTTTTCAAGGTTGTCAAAATAATGCTCCGGTGTTTTAAATCCAGTATTTTTCAACGTTGCAAACTTATTCTCTTTTTGATTATGAACTTCAAAATTTTCAAAATAATCATCAGGAATTGTAAATCCATTAGAAACAGGTATCATCTTCTTTGAAAGATCTGTTTCAAATTGTTCAAAATAACCATCAGGAGTTTTAAAACCTGTTCCTTTTGTAATATTTGATATGTCTTTATTTTTATTCTTCATTTAATATTTAGACCTTTTATTTTCATAAAGGTTTATTTATTCAATTAAATAGGCCTCAATTTTTTTTCGTGCATGATAGTAGGAAGCTTTTAAAGCCCCCACAGATGTTCCTAATATTACCGAAATATCATCATATTTCAAATCATCAAAATATTTCATATTGAAAACCAGTCGTTGTTTTTGTGGCAAAGTAGCCAAAGCTTTTTGTAATTTTAACTGAATTTCATCACCATCAAAATAAACATCTGCTTCCAGTTTTTCAACTAATTGATTTTGAAGCTTTTCACTATCTATTTTATTTATTTTTGCTTTTTTATTTAAGTGTGTTATTGATTCATTCGTTGCGATTCTATACATCCATGAATAGAGCTTGCTGTCTCCTTTGAATTTATGGATATTATTAAATACTTTTATGAATGTATTTTGCAGGACATCATCTGCATCGTCATGAATAAGTACAATTTTTCGAATATGCCAATAGAGCCTCTCTTTATAAAGCGATAATAGCTCACTAAAAGAAGCATCCTTTGTTTTGGGATCCTTTAGACGCTCAATAAGAGAAATTTCTTCTTGTACCAATTGCAATTCTTTCGATTTAAGACCATAAAGGTAAGAAAAGGTTTAAAATACGATACAAATAAAATCTTACCTCATACTTTTGGACAGGACTATTACACAAAGGGTCCACAAATATTTTTCACTAAGTTGCACAAAGACCACACTTTTTTAATACACAACCTTCTGAATCAAATGGGGAAAGCTTACTTTTGTGAAAGTAACTGAGTTTTGAAAATCTCTTATAAAAGCAGATAATACAAATGAAAACTGATAAAATTGAATTGATTATTTTTGATCTGGACGGAACTATTGTAAATTCTATTTTTGATATTGCAGATGGCGTAAATCATGTACTAAACTCAATGAAACGTAGATCAATAAGTACAAAAGAAGTTCAAAATATGGTTGGCAGCGGTGTAAGAAAACTAATAGAACTTGCTTTGAATGGTACGGAAGATGAAGAAGTTATTGAGAATGCATTGATAAAATTTCAGGAATATTATTCTTACAATCTTACAACAAAAACCAGACCCTATAAAGGTGTTGTAAGTACTCTTCAACAATTATCAGGTTATAAAAAAGCAATATATAGCAACAAACCACAGGAGCTTACAACAAAGGTGATCAAAGATTTAGATCTAAATACTTATTTTAATGTTGTTCAGGGAGCTGATGATTCAAAATATAAACGAAAACCCAGTCCGGAAGGGATTGCCTATATTCTGGAAAAGCTGCATGTGAAACCGGCACATGCTCTAATGGTTGGTGATTCAACACATGATATACAAGCGGGAAAAAAGGCAGGGCTGATGACCTGTGCTGTTACTTATGGTTACAGGGAAGAGAAAATACTGGCTGAGGAATCTCCGGATTATATGATTCATCAATTACCAGAGCTAGTTGATATTCTTGAGAGTTTTTAAAATCTCATTGCTACTTTTACATTTAAGATTCTTCCGCTAAGGTAATTAGGAATAGCTATTTGTCGATTGGATGAAATATCTTTTACCCAGGTATTGGTAATACTGTTTTGAACATCAAACATATTGAACAACTCAATTCCTGTTGATAATTCATTGAAATTTACAAGCCATTTCTTATTGGAAGGATTTTGAGCATTCTTAAAAATATAGGAAATTCCAATATCTGATCTAAAATAGTCCTTCAATCTGTTTTGATATAAATAAGGATCTGCATAAGAAGGAGAACCTCCGGGTACACCGGTATTATAAACTAGATTTAAATACATTTTTAAACTTGGAATACTTGGCACATAGTCCTGATACAATATTGCAAATTTTAGTCGTTGATCTGTAGGACGGGAAATATATCCTCTGTCATTTATATTTTCTTTTGTTAGCAAATAACCAAAACTGAACCAGGATTCAGTTCCCGGAACAAATTCACCATTCAATCTTACATCAAACCCTGTAGCATAGGCAATTGCATTATTTTTTGCTCTGTATCTGATTCTTACATTGTCAATTGTAAAAGGATTTACGTCCGTCAGGCTTTTGTAATATGCTTCACTTACTAATTTAAATGGTCTGCCCCACATATTAAAACTATAGTCATTTCCTATAACAAAATGAATGGATTGTTGTGCTTTCACTTCTGGGTGGACTATTCCTAGTGAATCTCGAAGTTCTCTGTAAAATGGAGGTTGGTGATAATAACCTCCGGAAACTCTGAACATCATATCCTTATCCCAGTCAGGTTTGATGGAAACCTGTGCTCTGGGGCTAATAGTTGTATGGTTTTTAGAGTCAAGTCCTTCACCACTAATATTCCAGTATTGCGCTCTTAAACCAAGGTTAAACCATACCAAATGATCATTTAAACTGGTTTTTTTACTCCATTGCATAAACCCTGAAAACCGATCAACATTTACATTATTGTTTGCCCTGACATTGGTATAGGGTGTTATTGGACCGGTATATGGTTCGTATGGCTCATCGTTTTTAGGGGTTAAATAGGGTGGGCGTATGGAAAATCCCGCAGAATCAATTACCTGCCATTCAATGATCTTATCTTTAATATTTTCATGTTGATATTTTAATCCAATTTCAAACAGGTTGGTATTTTTTCTTAAAGTTGCCTTTAAGTTTATATTGCTTATTTGAGCCTCCAGATCATTTCTGGCATGATCTAGCTGGGAACCAATGGACTGCACAAAATCTACATCTCCAAAATTATCAGAGCCAAAATCAGTGTTAACTTCACCCATGCCATAAGAAGCCTTGAAGTCATAATGCTCCTGTTCCTGCGTATTATAGGTAGAAGTGGTTAGGCTTACCGTAAAATCATCGGTAATTTTATAAATACCTTTCAAAGCTCCAAAAAGTGTTTGGTACCGGTCAATTTCCTTTCCTTCATAATGAACTACCAAAGCAAGAGGGTTGATGATCGTTCCAAAATTTGTTTGACGTGAAATAGGTTCGAAATCATAATTATTCAATGAAAAACTACCAAGAAATTCTATTGCAAATTTAGTTGTAAAATCATAGGATAAGTATGTTTGAACATCTGTAAAACTAGGTTTGGAATTTGAATTAATATCATTGCTGTTTAAAAACAAACTGTTGTTGCGATATCTGGCACCAACCAGCCCTTTAAATTTTTGATCTTTGGATGTTCCCTCAATAGTCGCCGAAGCTCCTATTAAACTTGCCTCTACAGCAACACTAAATTGAGTAGGTTTTTTGTAAGTAATATCTAAAACGGATGACAATTTATCACCGTATTTTGCCTGGAAACCACCAGCTGAAAATTCAACATTTTCTGTAAGGTTTGGATTTACAAAACTTAATCCTTCCTGTTTTCCCGAACGTATTAAAAAAGGTCTGTATACCTCAATTCCATTGATATAAACAAGGTTTTCTTCAAAACTTCCCCCATGCACATTATACTGTGTACTTAGCTCATTGTTGAAATTTACGCCAGGCAATGTTTTTAAAACGCTTTCCACTCCTTGATTTGCACCAGGAAGTATCTTAATTATCTCTTTTTTAATATTGGTAATACCTTCCGCTTTATCTCTATCATCTTTAATGATCACTTCCTTGATCTCTTCTGTTCTGATCTGTAATTTTGGAGAGAATGTAAGCGTTTTCCCTTTTAGAACCCGAATTCGTTTGGTATAATTATGATAGGAAATATGACTAAAAAGTATACTAATACTTTTGCCATACGGAATTGATAAGGTGTATTCGCCTAAGGTATTTGTCGTGGTTCCCCTGTTTTCATAGCTTACACTTACATTTTCTATTGGCTGACTATTTATATCAAATACAACACCTTTAATAGTAGCTGATTGACTATAAATTAAAATGGAATAAAATCCAAATAAAACAAGAAAAATAATTTTTGTTTTCAATGAAAGACTCAATTAAATTTTTTATTAAATGTTCTTGTAAAAGTAGTGGAATTATTCACAAGATCTTTCACAATTACTTTTAAAGTATGAGTGGTACCAGTAAATTTTTTATCACTAAAGTTGTAGGTTAAAATATTCTTTTTAGGATCATATTCCATTAAGATCCATTGACCGTCTATTTCCCCCCTGTAGCTCTTGATGCCACTTTTTTTATCGTAGATCTTAACTTTTAAATACCTGCTCTTGGTAAGCCATTGCTCTTTTTTAAAATATGGACTTACTATTGGTTTCTCAATATCAGATAGTAATGTAAACTCTCCTAATTCTTTACTTGAAGTATATAAAGAATTGCCTTTACGCTTTGTGCTTACATAATACCATTTTTTACTTTTATTCTTTTTAGCAATATACATGTATTTTAATTTGTCTTTATCGTAATTCGAAACATCAAAAGACAACTTGTAATAACTATGAACAGGAACAGTTCTATTGTGTAATTTTACAATTCCATTCTCAGATGAAAAGTTAAAATAGAAATTTTCGTAGAAAATATTTTTAGGGAAATAAGCCTTTACAGAATCATTTCCAACACTGTTAGCCTGGTTTGTCTTAAAATAATAAGGAGTTTCTTTAATTTTTTTTGAGATAAGAATGGTGTCCTTTCTGCCCTTGATAGGGATTATCAATTTTGTAGTATTCCCTTTAAAATCCTTGGTTGAAATGGTCACTTTATAGTCAAGACTGTCTTTGATATTGAAATAACCTTTATTGATCATTTTATCATACATACTTAATTTGTTTATCGGATGATCAACAAAGCATTTTTGTACTCTTTGGTTTAAACGGGCATATCGTTCATAATCAATATAGGAGTTAATAAATCGGCTTTCACTGAATGAAAATTTATCAAAGGTCATTTCAAATATTTTTTTCCCGTTAAGGGTCATATCTAAATAATATAAGCCATTGTGGTTGTTTGCTCCATCTAAACGATCATATGCATTGATACCAATGCCAATATCACCATAGGCATAAACGGTGTTGGCCAGTATATCACCATTCTTTTGTCGTTTTAAGATCAGCTCGATATTTTTATTGGATTGATTTACCTGTGAGGTATCGTTCTTTGTATAAGTAAATGCACTTTGAATGGTTGGTTTTTTATGATCGGCAATTTGAATACCAAATAACATTGGATTTAAAATATTGGCCTTCACATCTCTTATTTCAAAATGAAGGTGAGGCCCACCGGAACTTCCGCTGTTGCCACTAAATGCAATTAGATTGCCTTTTTTTAGTTTTAGTTCACTGGATGTAGGATACAATTGGATCTCAAAACTTTTTTTTAGGTATTGTTGTTTTTTGACATAAGCCTCAATTTTTGGTGAGAATTTTTTTAGATGTCCGTAAACAGTAGTATAACCATTAGGGTGAGTGATGTACAATGCCTTGCCATAACCCCACTGAGAGATCTTAATTCTGGAAACATATCCATCAGCTGCAGCTAAAACATTTAGCCCGGTAACCTGTTGTGTTTTGATGTCTAATCCTGCATGAAAATGATTAGATCTCAGTTCACCAAAAGTTCCTGATAAGACCAGAGGAATTTCAAGAGGTCTGATAAAATAATCCGTAGGGTATTTGTTTTGTGAATGTAATATTCCTAACAGACTTAAAAATATGAAGAGGGTGATTTTCTTTTTCATAATTTGGCTAAATTAACAATTAGAAGTGATACAAAAAAATCATAATTTTAAAAGCTTATTTTTCAATATTTTGGATATTTTTTGATTTTAATATTAAAAAATAGTTGTTTAATTGTAACAGGAACACTAAATTTGTTGCAATAGTTTGATTCTTTGAGTTGATGAATGATTTATTTAAAATAGTTAGTTTACTTGAGAAGAAGCTTGGGAAGTTGTTGGGTCAGTATAATGAGCTTCAGCAATATAATAAGCGATTGATCGAGCAGAATAATGAGCTAAAGAAAGAGGTAAATCATCAGCATCAACAGTTTAATGATCTGGAAAAGAAATATGAATCATTAAGAGTTGCGAATGCAATGGTAGGCAGCAAAGAAGATAAACATATTACCAAATTAAAAATTAATACATTGATACGTGAAATTGACAAATGTATAGTTCAGTTAAGCGATTAGAATAAAGGATGAGCGAAAGTCTGAAGATAAAAGTTACTATTGGAGATAGAGTTTATCCGTTAACCATCAGAAATGAAGGAGAAGAAGAGGGAATAAGAGCAGCGGTTAAAAAGATTAATGAACTTCTTAAAAGTTTTGAGCAAAATTATGAAGTTCGCGATAAGCAAGATGTATTAGCAATGTGTGCATTGCAAATAGCTTCCAGAGGTGAAGTTAAAAATGTTTATGATGATTTGGATACTAAAAAAGTAAAAAATAAGTTAATAGATATGGAACAGCTGATTGATTCATATTTACAATAAGTTCTTTAAAAGAAAACAATTACTGCCTACATTAGTTATATGTTTGTTAAACTCAACACTATCAATTTAAAAAGGATGAGTTTTAAAGTTAAAGCGTGCCTATAAACGATTTATCGTTTTAAAATTGGATACTTGACCTTTAAGTTAATCCTAAACCTGTTATCAGGAGTTTATAAAACCATGACCGATGTGGGCTTTTTTATTTATATAAACCATGGATATAACAATAACAATAATAATAGCAATTGCAGCTTTGGCTGTTGGTTTTACGATAGCCAAATTGATGGAGAAAAAGAAAG
>JAOZTG010000050.1 GCA_029939235.1 Flavobacteriaceae bacterium | reverse complement strand
ATAAATAAAGGTTAAAATGACAAATTTATTTGTGAGAATTATCTTTTTAATGGTTTTGATATTTACAGTAAGTTGTAAAAAAGATAATGAAAATATTGAAGGAAAAAGAGTAAAAGAATTTTTACATATTGAATTATTTCCTACACAAGAAGAACACGCTCATGGCGCAACTATTGTTGAATTACCAAATGGTGATATGTTATCAGCATGGTTCCAGGGTCATGGAGAGCGTTGGGCAGATGATGTAAGAATTATGGGAGCAAGACTTTTGAAAGGGGAAAAACAATGGGGTGAACCATTTGTAATGGCAGATGTCCCAGATTTCCCTGATATCAATCCTGTACTTTTTATTGATCAGCAGGAAACACTTTGGCTGGTGTGGTATACGGTTATTGCCAATCAATGGTCAACCTCCTTGCCAAAATATCGCTTAAGTGAAAACTACATGCAAAAAAATGGAGCTCCCGAATGGAAATGGCAGGATGTTATTCATTTTAAACCTGGTGATAAGGCAGAAAGAGGTATTCAAACCAATGATAAATTTGTAAGATCAGTTGAAGAACAATTCAATACTCAAATATCAAAACTAAAAGAAAATGGAGTTTCTGAAAAACAGCTAAAAAGAATAGAAGCATACGTACAGGGCATTTATGATAAATCAGGCGGTAAGGATATGTTAAAAAGAGGTCAGTTATCACTTGACGACGGTACCGTAAAAGACACTTTACTTGGGTATCCATATTTTAGAAGAATGGGCTGGCAAACAAAAAACAAAGCTATTTTTGTTGGAGAGAGAATTATAATTCCATTTTATTCGGATGGGCTTAATTTTTCGATCATGGCCATCACAGATGATTTTGGTAAGACCTGGAAATTTAGCAATCCACTGGTAGGTACCGGAAATATTCAGCCCAGTATGGCAATTAAAAAAGATGGAAGTCTGGTTGCATATATGCGTGATAATGGTCCGACTCCAAAACGTCATCAGGTAAGTGAATCAAAAGATAATGGCATGACCTGGGGAATGGTTACGGATGATGAACTTGTTAATGAAGGTTCTGGTTCTGATATTGTTACACTTAAAAACGGTCATTGGGTAATTGCTTATAATGATACCGAAAATGGCAGATTTACACTGGCAGTTTCCCTATCAGAAGATGAAGGAAAAACCTGGCAATATACACGTCATATTGAACTGGATCTAAATGAAGATATGAATAAAAGAGATAAATTTTCTTACCCTTCCATCATTCAAGGCAAAGATGAAATGATTCATGTTGTTTATAGCCGTCACAAATATAATACTTTACCTTATGATGAGGATCAAATAAAATACATTCGATTTAAGGAAGACTGGATTAGAAAAGGAGATCAGTAAATAAAGCAAAATATATTTCTATGAAAATCAGATATTTAATAATTTTTTTATTTTTAATTGCACCTGTACTGTCAGCGCAAATGAGTATTGAAAAACTTGATGAGATGGCATTATTCAGTTTTGCGATTATGAGTGATAATAAAGGCGCATCAGTTGAAAACATTGATATGTACAAATGTGATAAATGGATAAGAGAGTCGAATGACAGATTCATTTTGGGCCTTGGGGATCATGTAAAAGATAACAGAACCAATCCGTTTTTAAACTTTATTAAAAATGACAGTTTATGGCACAATCATTTTTATCCAAATATTGCAGATGGTGAAAATGAGTTCTGGGGCCTTAATCAGGCCCATTGGGGTGCAGGAGCTCCCATTTTGAATTGGGCAGGTTTATATGAACGACAAAATATAAATATAAGAGAGAATAATTGCGAATACTATGCAATTGAATCCCACGAAGGAATTAAAGTACATATTATTCAACTGCATTTTTCTGATAGTCCCGATGATCCGGTTATTGCTTTTAATGAAAGTAGCCGAAAATATTTGATGGATGTTTTAAATAGTATTAAAAAAACTAAAAAAGATATTATAGTGGTTCTTGCACATACAGGTCCGTGGTTTGATCTGCTATCGGATGAAAGAAGATCTGTCTTGATCAAAAAAGCAGATCTTCTTCTGGGGGCAACAACTCATCGGTACAAAAGATATAAAATATCAGATGATAAAAATGCCAAAGTTGCTCTTGCTTTAAATACCGGAGCAGTTGGAAATAGCAATAAAAGTGGCTATTTACAAGTGAATGTATTAAATAAACCTTTGAGGATGGTTGTTCAGTATCAATTGTTAAAGAACGATTCCAGAGAATTGCAAAAGGAAGGTTTTGCTTATCAGAAGTTTATCAAAGGAAAAGTAGAACCCATAGACTGGAATACATTTAAATAAATAAAGGTCAGTTCGACTAGACAGTTAGCTCTAAAATGACGAATACAGTATGAAGCTATCTACTGACCTCTATAAATAAATTATAAAATGAATAGAATATTTTTTAAATCATTGATATTATTTTTTGTAGTATGGATATACTCCTGTTCTCCACCTGCAAAAGAACCATTGGATCTGTCAAAATCTACGATCTTGGTTTCACCAAATATAAAACTACCGATTCGTGAAACTGCTGTAGATATTTTAACAGAAGAAGTTGCCAAGAGAACAGATATAGATCTTAAAAGTGATGATAATTGGGATAATAACACAATTATTGCTCTGCTGATTACAGGAGAAAAAGAGCTGTATGGAATGCCTGTTCCTAACAAAGCTGGAGATGTAAACCCCGAGCAAAAAAAAGAGGGCTATCGAATTTATCATGAAAATAAAAATGGAAAGGATATTTTATGGATTTCCGGTGCTGATGCAAGAGGAGTTCTCTATGGGATTGGTAAGTTGTTGCGAACAGCAGAAATGTTAGAAAATAAGATAACAATTACCAATAATATTGATTATTCAACTTCTCCTGAATATGTACTTCGAGGTCATCAATTTGGTTATAGAAACACTGCAAATTCCTGGGATTCATGGACGGTTGAGCAGTTTGACCAACACTTTCGGGAACAAGTGATCTTTGGGGCAAATAGTTTTGAAAACATTCCGCTTCAAGATCCTGATTCGAGTCCGCATTTTAAAGTAAACCCACAGGAAATGGAAGTTCATCTAAGTAATATTTGTAAAAAATATGATGTTGAATACTGGGTTTGGTCACCAGCTCCACATGATCTGACAGAAAAAAATGCACATCAAAAAGGGCTTGATGCACAAGAAGAATTTTTTGCTGCATCTCCAAGGTTAGATGGATTATTTGTGCCCGGAGGAGACCCTGGTGAAAATCATCCATCGGTTCTGATGCCATATTTAAAAGACCTCTCCGCAATTCTACATAAATATCATCCTGATGCCGGTATTTGGGTATCTTTACAAGGATTTAATAAAGAGAAAGTAGAGTATTTTTTTAAATATTTAGAAGATAATGATTCCGACTGGCTTAAAGGACTTATCTATGGGCCAAGTAGTCCACCAATTGATATAGAAAGAGAATTGTTGCCCAAAAAATATATGCACCGTTCTTATCCTGATATAACACATACGGTTAGGTGTTCCTATCCGGTAGAAAGGTGGGATCAGGCTTTTGCCTTAACTTTAGGGAGAGAACCTTGTAATCCACAGCCACTTTATTATGCGAAAATTCATAATAAAGATGCTATATATACCGATGGTTTTATTTCTTATTCTGATGGATCTCATGATGATGTGAACAAAGTGCTATGGAGTCAGTTAGGATGGAATTCTAAAAGTGATATTAGAAATATTATTCTTGAATATAGCCGCTTTTTCTTTGGCTCAGAGGTAGCAGAAGAGGCAACAGATGGCATTTTTGCATTGGAACAGAACTGGGTAGGTCCCGTCCTGGGGAATAAAGTAATTGGAGAAACCCTGACCTTGTGGGAAAAATTAGAGTTGGAAAATCCGGCCTTATCAGGTAACTGGAGATGGCAGCAATTGGTTATGAGAGCTTATTATGATGCTTATGTTCAGGATCGACTTACCTATGAAAAAGACCTTGAAGTAAAAGCCTACGAAATTCTCGCTCAGGCAAATACCATTGGAGCAGATAAGGCTATGAACGAAGCTTTAGCTTTAGTACAGAAGGCAGATACAGAATTTGTTTCGCAGGATTTAAAAGAAAAAGTATTCGAGTATGGGGAGGATCTCTTTCAGTCTGTGGGAGCACAAACCAGTGTAGAAAAATATAAAGCAAGAGGAGCAGAAAGGGGTGCTGTTCTTGATTTTATTGATTACCCGTTAAACAATAGATGGTGGTTAGAGGATGAATTTAAAAAGAT
The DNA here is from genome assembly GCA_029939235.1 of Flavobacteriaceae bacterium. Classification (GTDB taxonomy): domain Bacteria; phylum Bacteroidota; class Bacteroidia; order Flavobacteriales; family Flavobacteriaceae; genus Lutimonas. The sequence goes on along the minus strand of JAOZTG010000050.1, from coordinate 15,356 downwards.
CAGGGAATTTAAAACAGAAGAAGAAAAATTAGCCAAACTCGATTTTATCAGAAGCTATGAAAATCCGGGAGAGGGAAGTTTTTACGACAATATTTCAAGCGCTGATGCCAAACATGTAACCTCTGAAACAGATGATGCTATTGACTATTTATGGGAAAACAATGGTTTAAGCAGGAAACGTCTGTCTACTCAGTTATTTCAATTTACACCTGAATTAGCTTATGATGAACTCAATCCCAATGCTGATTATTTAATTCGTGTTTCCGGTTACGGAGAAGCATTATTAAGAGCAAACGGTGTACGACTGAAACCAACTAAATATGAAAAGGGATTTGAACAATTTAAAGAATTCCCGCTTCCTAAGAATCTGATCAAAGAAGGTAAACTAAAGATAACATTCGACAAACCCGATGAAGAACATCTGAACTGGAGAAAACAATCAAGAGTTACAGATGTATGGATATTAAAGCAATAATTAGTTTTTAATACATATATGATAACAACAATAATCTTTGATATGAATGGTGTAATAACGGATGATGAAGATATTCATGAATTAGCAACCAAAGAGGTGTTTAGTAATATTGGAGTAAATTTATCATTAGAAAGCTATAGGAAATTTTGTTTGGGAAGAACAGATAAAACCGCTTTTAAGGATTTATTTAAAAAGTTTAAAATTGAAGGGCAAACGACTAAAGATTTGATTGCTAAAAAATCAGTTAAATACCAAAAATTAATTCAGGGGAATTTAAAAGTGTATCCAGGTGTTATTCAATTAATTAAAAATCTCTATAAAGATTATACACTTGCACTTACCTCCAGTTCTACTTTTGATGAAGTACAACTGGTTGTCGATCAACTAGGCATAAAAGATCTTTTTAAAGTAATTGTAACTTCAAAAGATGTTATTCACGGCAAACCACATCCGGAACCATATTTGTTGACAGCGAGCAGATTGAATATAGAACCTGCGTCTTGTCTTGTTATTGAAGATTCTGAAAATGGAATTCTATCTGCAAAAAAAGCAGGGATGAAATGTGTTGCTATTTCAAATACGGAGGATCCGAATAAATTAATAAAAGCAGATCGTATAATAGATAACTTTTCTCAGTTGACAGATGCTTATATTCAAAATGTTTGATACTGACAATTCATACTGATATACTTTATTTGCAGGAAATCAAACTATATAAAATTGTTGTAATTGATTAGAAGAAGGCGAATAATTAATGTATTTATAGCAGAATGCACGAATTTTTATCCTTGTTAATAACATACATTTGAACGTTTTACTATGGGTCATAGTAAGAAAATTTATTTTTTTATAACCAATTGATAAAATTTTGATGCGAAATAGATTAGAAATTAGTTTGATGTTGCTTTTTGTTGCCATTAGTTCCAATGCACAAGAAAATAATTTAAACGGACAGGTTCAAGAGTCCAGAGTATTTCAAAAAAGCTCAATAGAGGTAATACAAAGCAGATATCTGGACAAAAACGGGAACAAATCTCATGAGGTTTTTTTTAAGAGAAATGGGCTAAACCCTAATAATGAAAAGATCCAATCCAATCCGTATTTTATTGTAAGTATATTAAAGGATGACCTGATAGAGAAAAATGGAAAATTTCAGATAAAGAATAAAGCAAGCTTGTTTAATTTGGATTTTTATGTAGGGAAAAACACAAAGTATCAATCTTATAACGAAGCAATACCTATATGGGATGGCAGGGTATATGAAGAAGATAATAAAATAATTGTCGGTGGATATTCGTCAAAATATAACGAAAGACCTGTTGGTATTATTGATGAAAATGGAAATTTCATTCCCAAACTGAGTCACTTAGATGCCGAGAAATTTCCGTTATTGCAAATACCTTCTGATAAAATTGTATTCGATCCTTTTAGTAAAAAGCTGATTAAACTTAATACATCTGCTAACAAAGAATTGATAAAAAACGAACGTCTTTATCTTCCGATAGATCTCTTTGGGAATAATGGTAAATTATTGAAAAATATTCAATTTGAAATTAGTTATCAAGAAGAGAAATCCAATTTAGTTTTATATGGAATATTAAATAGTAAAAAGATAGAGATCGCAAGATGTGATATACAAAAACCGGATATAGTTCAAAGTAAAGAGGCTTTTCGACCAGAATTGATCACAGGAGCCAGTCAGCTAGGAAAAGGAGAAATGATTTCCTTAACTTTTAAGGGCACATTTTCTAATAGTATAGATTTAATTGAAGGAGATCTTTTTCTGAGTGCTAATAATGCAAGTGATATAACAGAATCATTAAGGACAAATAAAATCATAATAGATGGTGATTTTCAGGATTGGAGAAACATTGAAGGTATAAGTGATACTCAAGGAGATTATGTATCTTATCTTTTTAAAAACCCTGATACAGATCTTCTTGAATTCAAGGTTACCAATGATGATAAATTTATTTACTTTTATACAAGAGTTGCAGGAGCACATGGCAGAACAGGGGAAAAAGGGAGGTATTACTGGTACACTTATATAGATGTTGATAGGAATCCGTTAACAGGCTATCCGCCTACAAGAGATGATAATTGTTATTTTGGAATTCCTATTGGAGATGATTCTGAGGCTCAATTTGAGTTCATTGGAAATAAGTTTGTAAAAACCTTTTTTGGATTTACCGGAATTGGAGCAGAGAAAGAGGTTTTGAGTGGTAAATTGGAGTTGGGACCGTCTTATTATTCTCGAACGGATAGTGAAGGTAAGAAACGAAAGAGTTATAAAATGGAGTATGTCCATATAGATGGTATAAGATCTACAACTGAAGATTATACTAAAGGAACAAGTGAAGATATAATTATATCACTTTCTCCTAATGGTTCTGAAGTCGAAGTTAGAGTAGAGATGGCAGGATTTCTTAAAGACATAAATGGTAATAGTTTGATGCATGTTGGGAAAAAGATTGATATCGCTGCTGGAGTAGAGGGGTCAAGTGACCATTATAATTCAGATGATTGGGGAGCTGATTCAAGTTCAATCATTTATGGATATCTTATAAAATAACAAATGAAATGGACATGAATAAACCCGGTTGGATTTTTATTAATCAGGTAATTACAGAGTTAGAAATATGAAAAATAAAGGACAAAGCTTAAGTATGCTGATAGTAGCAATGTCATTGGCTACAGCATGGGCAATTAGAGGGCAGTTTGGTCATGAACAGGGAGCAGCCTGGGCAGGAGCAATTGGCGGTTTGGCAATTGTGATGGTTTCCAATAGAAAAGACTGGTACAATAAAATGGTTTTGGTTGCTTTGGCCTCAGCTATTGGTTGGGGTGCCGGAGGAATGATCAGTTATGGTGTGGTTGTTGGTTACGGTCGAGCCGATAATTTTATCAATGCATTTTATGGACTGAGTATGTTGTTTGTTATTGGTGCATTATTCGGATTACTTGGTGGAGGTTTGGTTGGATTGGTTTTGGATTCTACAAAAAAGAATAAAGTAAAATGGGGTTTGCTGATGACAGAAATGGTTGCAGGCGGACTTCTTGGCTATTTTTTCCTTGTGGAACAAATTGGTTTTAAAATGACACCTCCACGATCAGAGGCCTGGGCTATTATTTTAGGAGCTGGTTTAGCCATGTTGTGGTATATGGCAAGGGAGAAAAGAAATTCGGCTATCCGGGTGGCAATATTTTCAGCTCTTGGTGGTGGTTTTGGATTTGCTTTCGGAAATTTTCTGCATGTTATAGGAAATGTGATGGAAATACCATTCAATATGTGGAATGTGATGGAATACAGTATTGGATTTTTTGGTGGTTTAGGAATGGCTTATGGTGTGTTTAGTTCAAAATGGCCTTTGGAAGAGACAATGCCTAAAAAATGGGTAAATCGTGCAGCATTATTTATCATCATTGTATTTATACCACTTATCATTTATAGAGAATCTTTAACCTATGAATATTTTATAAAACGATTAGGTGAGGTCCTTCATTTAGATTCTGTGGCAACATTAAGCACAACTTTTGTTGCAATTGTATTAGTATTAATGTCATTCATTCTTTTTTGGAAGTTTAAAAATGGAAATTATGTAAAAAAGGATGTAATGATATTCTTCTTTACTTATCTGGGAGTGTATATTTTGATGAGTTATATGGTTACAGGACTTTTTGCAGGCAATACATCATTGAATCATCATTTGTATATTTTGAATTTCGTGTTGATTTTTGTGTTATCAAGAAAAGAAAGACCAGCCATGTTTGAAACAGTTTCTGAATTAGTAAATGCAAAAAAATGGTTTGTATATCTTATAATGATCCTTATTTTTATTGCATTGCTCGCAGTTATAGCTATTAATACACATGATGAGTTAGGAGGAGCTCATAACAGATTTCCGGTAAATTAAGTAATGGCTGAAGAGTTGAGCGAATATGATAAGTTTAAAATCATTTTAATAAAAATAGAATTTGGATGTCATTTAAATTAAACCATGCCAGTTATATCATTATTTTAACCACGATTATTTCTGTTTTTTATGCGGTTTTACGTTACAATATTATGGGAGATGTTCCCTGGAAAGACCTTCCTGTTTTTGTTTTAAACAAAGGTATTGCTCTATCAGCATTAATTTTATTGATCTTCAATTTTTCGTTAAGTCCTTTAAAAAATATGGGAATTAATATTCCTGATCAATGGTTAAAAAGTAGAAAAATAATAGGAATTACCGGATTTGTATTTGCTTTCATTCATTTATTTATGAGTATTTCTATTTTGAATCCGAATTATTATGCTGTTTTTTTTGTTGATAACGGAACACTTTCACTAAGAGGAGGTTTAAGTTTATTTGGGGGTATTATCAGTTTTGTATTGTTATGGGTTTATAATATCAGTTTTAAACCAGTTTTAAAACATAAAAAGAAAATTAAAACAATTGTAACTTCCAGGAGTTTTTTTGTTTATGGAATGTTATTTACAGGAGTGCATTTGTTCTTTATGGGATATACGGGATGGGCAACATTTTATAAATGGCAAGGAAATTTACCACCTATAAGTCTTATTTCATTTGTTATTTTTGCTTTGGGATATTTGATCAATTTACTTGGAAGAAGACAGATATGATCGTGTGCCTTTTGTTGGTGACTGCCCGAAGATTCCTGTTTTTAAAAACCTTGTGCCGACTAGCACATTCGCTAAAATTATCCACAGGATAATTTTTTAACGCTTTGCCCTATCACTGAGGTCAGCACCATCAAATCAAAATTCATTTTTAAAAATACAATTCTCAAAAAAAGCAATAAACACTATCAATTATGTCGTAATCAAAATGTATGATGCGATCGAACCTAAAGGCAGATTTAGGTCGCCAAGAATATGTAATCGCCAAGAATCTAGGGGATAATAATATCTTAGATGATTCCACAATATATTATCGTATTGGTGACCGTTGCGAAGCAAAATCCTTCTTTAGGGAAAGATTTTTTGGTTCTTTTTCATCTTTGAACTGCGAAGCACATCATGAATTCCAAAACCAATATAAAATGGATGAATAAAATAGAACAAATAGTATAAAAAATGAAATGTATGGTTGATTGATTTGATTTTTAATCAGAGTGTCCCATTGACGAAAACAGGAGACTACCTAAAACTCTTACGATACTCCGTTGGTGTTTTCCCCATATTTTTCTTAAAATAATGGTTAAAATTTGCAAGGTTGTTATACCCGCATTCAAAACAAATTTGAGTGATTTGTTTATCAGTTTCGGCTAATAATTTTGCGGCAATTCCAATTCGAACACTTACAACATATTCCATAAACGTTACATTGGTCTTCTTTTTGAAAAATCTGCAAAATGAACTCGGCGCCATATGTAATACTGCAGATGCCTCTTCCAGTTTAATTCCTTCCTGAATATTTTTAAAAACAAATTCATAAACAGTATTTATTTTTTCGAGATTTTTTGAAAAAACACCGGTAGAATCAATTGGGTTTGAAAGAAATTCAATATCCCTGGTATGAAGCAAGATGTTAAAAATTTGCAACAGACAGATGTAATATTCTAAACCTTCAAGATCAACCATCTTATTCAAGAGATCAATTAATTCTTTATTGTCTTTAATTTTAAATCGGATTCCTCTGTTTGCTTTTTTTAGCAATTCAACAGATTGTTCTAACTCGGGCAATTTAAAAAAATCAGATTTAAGAATATTTTCAGAAAAATGGGTAACAATAGAAGTGGGTTCCTCTCCATTTTCTGAATCTAATAATTCCCAGCAATGGGGTAAATTCGGACTTAATAGTACCAAATCACCCGATTCAAATCCGGAAATGTGATCTCCTACAATTCTCCTACCTACCCCTGAATAAATGAAATTTAATTCAAAATTCTTATGAGAATGCACTCTGGCTTTAGAGAACAAAGGTAGCTTCCTTGAAATAAAAGAATGTTTTTCCGGTAAAAATATTTTTTCAAATACAAACTCCATCTATAATAAAATAACTGTGTGAAAACAAAAATATGAAAAATAAGGGGATAAAGGTTAAAATTTCATGTGTATTCAACAATATTATACTTGCAACAAGTATTAAATTCAATTTACTTTGTACTAAAGTAACACCTAAAAACTTTAAAACCTTAAAACAATGAATTTACCATTAAAAGGAATTATTCCTCCAATGATCACCCCGATGACCGAAAAAGGAGATTTGGATATAGAAGGATTAGAAAACTTGATAGAGCATTTATTAGCAGGAGGAGTGCATGGAATATTCTTATTAGGAACAAATGGAGAGGGGCCAAGTTTAACTTATGCTTTGCGAAAAGAATTAATTACAAAAGCATGTAAGCTTATTAATGGAAGAGTTCCCGTTCTTGTGGGGATTACAGACACTTCCTTTGAAGGATCTGTTGATATAGCAAATCATTCAAAAGATGCAGGAGCAGATGCTGTTGTAGTTGCTCCACCTTATTATTTTCCAATTTCACAGGAAGAAATGGTAGATTATCTTGAAGAACTTATACCCGCTTTACCTTTACCGGTGATGATGTATAATATGCCCAGTTGTACAAAAATGCATCTTTCTGTTGAGACAGTGAGAAAAGCAAAAGAATTAGGCGCAATTGGTTTAAAAGACAGTTCAGGGGATGCTTTCTATTTGTATTCTCTTATTGAGGAGTTTAAAGATTCACCGGAATTTTCTATCATTGCAGGAACAGAGTTATATTTGCCGGAAACAATTATTTATGGAGGTCACGGTGCTGTTGCAGGTGGCGCAAACTTTTTTCCAAGATTATTTGTAGACCTGTATGATGCTTCTGTTGCTAATGATAAAGAAGTAATTGTTACACTTCGTGCGCAAGTATTGAAATTGTATGATACAATATATAGTGTAGGTAATCATGTTTCAAGATTTACAAAAGGAACAAAATGTGCTTTGTCGGTAATGGGAATTTGCAATGATCATATGGCGCTCCCACTTCGTAAATTTAATGATACTGAGCGAGGACAGATAAAAAAATATGTTGAGGAGTTTAAAGAAGTTAACGTAGTATAAATTAATAATATGAATTATCAATTAGGTTTTTTAGATACAGCTATTCTCGTTGTTTACGGAATTGTAATGGTTGGAATGGGTGCTTATTTTTTGAGGAAGACAAAAACTTCTGAAGAATTTATGGTTGCCGGCAGAGGAATTCCTGCATGGGCTGCAGGTATTGCTGTGATGAGCGCATATACCAGTAGTATTTCCTATATAGCTGTTCCCGGAAAAGCCTTTGATTCAAACTGGCATCCATTGATTTTTGCCTTAACAGCCATTCCGGTTACCTGGTTTGTTACACAATATGTGATTCCGCATTACAGAAAAAATAAAATAATTTCGGTTTATAAATATCTGGAAGATAGAATAGGTGAATGGGCTCGTGTTTATGCATCTTTTTCTTTTGTGTTATTTATGGTGGGAAGAACAGCGGTAATATTGTATTTATCATCGCTTCTTTTAACCTCATTTATTGATGTTGATATTCATACGTTGATTATAATTATTGGCGTTATGACCATTGCTTATACTCTGATGGGAGGAATGGAGGCCGTAATCTGGACAGATGTTATGCAGTCCATTATCATGATTGGAGGTCTGTTATTTAGTGCTTATATTCTGACTACAGATGTTTTTTCGCAACCTGACTATTTAATTCAAAAGGCTTTTGATGCCAATAAGTTTAGTTTGGGAGATACCTCTTTCTCATTGAGCAGCAGAACCATTTGGGTCATGATCATTTATGGAGTGACAGAGAATATCAGAAACTTAATGGCAGATCAGAATTATACACAAAAATACAGTTCCGTTGCAACGGAAAAAAAGGCAAAAAGATCTGTCTGGATCGCTATGCTGATCTATGTACCATTAACGATGATATTTTTATATATCGGAACTACTCTTTTTGCTTTCTATTCAGGAGCAGGAAATGTTTTAGATCCTTCCATTGTAAAAGGAGATCAGGTTTTTCCTTATTTTATAGCAAATGAATTACCTGTGGGAGTGAAAGGGTTAATTATTGCAGCTATTCTGGCAGCCTCCATGAGTACAGTAGATTCTGCCTTAAACTCTTCGGCTACAGTACTTTATTTAGATTACTATAAGAAATATTTTAAACCAAATGCTACAGAAAAAAACAGTATTAGTTTCTTAAGATGGACTACTGTTCTTTGGGGATTTTTAGGAATTGTGTTTAGCTTTTTACTAATCAATGCAGAGAGTGCACTTGATATATGGTGGCAAATTTCCGGAATATTTGGAGGTGGTATATTAGGCTTATTCCTTCTTGCTATTTTTCATGTTAAAATCACAAGAAATCAGGGAATTATAGCCGTTGTTTTTAGTCTTTTAATTATAATTTGGGGAACATTCTTAAGAGATCTTCCTGATAATTATGCATGGCTGCAATGCAATCTTGATCCTATAATAATTGGGGCGGTTGGTACAGCCGGATTGTTAGCGCTTGCACTTTTATTTGTGGGAATAAATAAAACGAAAAAAGAAACAGTTTAAGTTTGACTATAAAAATCAATTTTAAATTATTTCTGAACTGATTTTCACTTTATTTTTGCTGTTGCATCCGTTAATATAATAAATGATATATTTCATTTGGGGATTTATTAATAACCAAAATAGTTGTTATGGAAATAAACATTCGATGGGGAATCTTAAGTACAGCAAATATTGCAGTAGAAAGTATGATTCCTGCCTTGTTGCGTAGTGAATATTGTGCTTTAACAGGCTTAGCTTCAAGAGATATTAAAAAGGCTAAGCGTATTGCAAAAAAGTTTAAAATTCCAAAATATTACGGATCTTATCAGGAACTTTTAGAAGACAAAGAGATAGAAGCTGTATATATTCCATTACCAAATCATCTTCATGTAAAATGGGCCATTAAAGCTTTAAGAGCAGGTAAACATGTACTTGTAGAAAAACCTGTCGCTCTGTCAAGTATGGAGGCAAATGAATTATTGGAAGAGGCTAAAAAGCATCCTGAACTCAAGGTCATGGAGGCGTTTATGTATAAATTTCATCCTCAATGGATCAGAGTAAAGGAACTGATAAATAACGGAGAAATAGGGGTGTTAAAAGCTATACAGTCTTCTTTTTCTTTTTTTGATGATGATCCAAAAAGCATTGTAAACAACAAAGAATTTGGTGGTGGAAGCTTGATGGATATTGGCTGTTATCCAATTTCCATTTCACGTTATTTGCTTGATGCAGAACCGGTAAATGTTTCAGCAAATATAGAATATCACCCGGATTTTAAAGTAGATATCTTAGCCTCTGCAATATTAGAATTTAAACAAGTTACTACTACGTTTTTTAGTTCAATTCAAATGATTGATAATCAAAAAGTACATATTTTTGGAACGAAAGGTAGTATTGAATTTGAAATTCCGTTCAATCCACCAGCTGATCGACCGGTAAAAATTTGGTTGGTAAAAGAGCATATAAAAAAGGAAATAGAATTTGAAATTTGTGATCAGTATGCTTTACAGGCAGATTTGTTTTCACTTGCAATTATGGGGCATAGAAAAGTTCCTGTAAGTTTGGAAGATGCCGTTAATAATATGATTGTAATTGAGAAATTACATGAAAGTGACAGACTAGGAAAACGTGTAAGTTTATAGTGTTCATAAATTTGCTAAAATAGTAGAGTATTACGAGGAATTTAATGAGAAATTTTAAATTTATAATCTTATCAGTATTCGTTTTACTTCTTTTTAATTGTACACCAAAAAAAGAAGTAAAGACAATAAAAATTGGAATGTGCTCAGATGTTCATTTACCTACTATGCATGATTCTGAAAAAAGAATAACTTCCTTTATAGATAGTATGAAAATTGCCAAACCTGATTTTATAATTGAGTTAGGTGATTTTGGTATACCAAAAAAAGAGTATGAACCATATTTTGAAATTTGGAACTCGTTTCCCGGGTTAAAATATCATGTAATTGGTAACCATGAAATGGATGGAGGAACATCCTTAGAAAAGGCAGTTGCATACAGAAAAATGGAAAATTCATATTACTCTTTTTCAAAAAATGGTTTCAAGTTTATTGTGTTGGATGGGAATGATAAAGAAGATGTAAATCAGAAAGGGTACAGATCGTACATGGGTGAAAAGCAATTGAATTGGTTGAAAGAAGAATTAAAAATGAGTAAAGATCCTGTGGTAATTTTTTCTCATCAAGGGATTGGATCAGATCCAGATAATCCAGGAGAAAGATATTCCATCGAAAATTCTGTAGAAGTAAGAAAGATATTTGAAGATCATAATAAGGAAAACAAAACAAGTCACATCATATGTTGCTTCAATGGTCATACACATCATGATTTTGCCGAAGAAATAAACGGAATTTGGTATATTACCATAAATTCAATGTCATATAAATGGCTTGGGGACGAGTATGAGAGTGTCAGATATAGTAAAGAAGTTGATAAAGATTTTAAATGGATAAAATATACTGCACCTTATAAGGATCCACTTTTCACTGTTGTGGAAATTTCAACGGAAGGTTATATAAAAATGTCTGGTAAAAAATCGGAATTTGTAGGTCCTTCACCCTGGGAATTGGGTTATCCGGAACATTTAAAAAAATATGTAAAGCCACAAATTATCGAGCGATTTATGGAGTTTAAAATGGAATAATAATAAAGTGATTAAATAGATAGGTTCTACCATGAATTTAATGAAAAAACTGGTGAAACATTATTTGATATTGCATGTTGAGTATGGCCTTCAAGAATTTGATGTTCTAAATAAAATGATATGCCTGTCCGGCCTTTAGGACATATTAATAATTATTCCATTAAAATAGCAGTAGAACCAAAAGATAAATTGAAACTAAATAAGTTAGTATTATGAAAAAAATGGGAATTAAATTATTTGTAGTATCGTTTACTCTAATGGTGTATGTAACAGGATTTGGTTTTAATTTAAAATCTTTAGATAATGGAAAGGATTTACCTAACAATGCTAAAGACAAAATAACAGCCAATGTTGCCCGAGTTGATCTAACTCCACCACTTGAAATGAAATTTGCTCTTGGAGGATATGGAGACCGAATGAACAAACCCGCAATTGGTGTTCATGATAAAATATGGGCTAAAGCAGTGGTTTTGAAAAAAGGAAATAAGAAATATGCCATTATCACTATAGATATTTTAGGAATACCACCAAATGTCAAACCTCAACTACTTAAAACACTATCAGGAAAGGGGTGGAATGAGGAAAATATAATGCTTTTACCCAGTCATTCTCATACGAGTTTAGAAATGGCTGCTTTAAATGATAAAAATAATTTGAACAGCCCGCAAATTGGAAAGTTTCAGCCAGAGTTATTGAGCTTTGTTATTAGTACTCTTTCGAAGTTAGTGAATGAAGTTGATAAAAATTATCAGGAAGTAAAAATTGGTACGGGCAGCATGCTGGTTGAAGGAATGAATAGAAACAGGAGGGGAGAAACGGGTGTTGACAAAGAACTTACAATTACACGTATTGATTATAAAACCGGTAAACCTATGGCAGTTTTGGTAAACTGGACAGCTCATCCCACATTTATGAGTGAAAAGGATATGGAAGTTTCAGGCGGATGGCCGGGGTATTTGCAAAGAAGTCTGGAGCAAAAAATTGGCAAAGGCGTTACTGTTTTATATTATAATGGGGCAGAAGGAGACCAGTCTCCTATTGGAATTGGTGGAAGCAGCCATCATGAAAAGGCGAAAAAATACGGTGTAAAAATGTCTGATAAAGCATTTCATGTCTATAAAAACATCAAAACAAGTTCTAAAGTAAAGTTTGATTATACTTATACTACAATTAAACTTCCTGAAAGGAAAGTTCATCCTTCTTTTATGGAAACCGGTGGTGCTGAATACAATTTTACTCCTGAAGCATTGACTGCGGTTCTGCATGTGATGGCTCCTGAAAATACAGGAATAGGTTCTGTAAGAATTGGAGATCTATTATTGGTTGGCGCTCCAGGAGAACTAACAGCAGGTTTAGGTTTGCAGATTAAAAGTAAATTAAAGGCAAAAGGAATTAGGAATCCTGTAATTGGTGGGCTTGCTAATGAGTGGATCAGTTATATATTAAGTGCCGATCAATATAATCATGGTGCAGGTTACGAATCGAGCGTTAGCTTTTATGGTGATGGACTGGGAGAAATTATTGTAAACGGAATGATGGATGTTGCAATTCCATTGGTAAAATAATGGATTAAGAATTCGAATTTTTTTTTTAGTATCCTTCTTTTACTGCTACTCCCTGAGTTTTGATAAGTTGTCATTTACAGATGATAATCTCTACAATAGATGATTAGATCATGGTAATTTTGGCTTGTTTAAATGGAGTTTTCCAAATACGAAGACCAATATCAATTTGTGAAGCTTTTTTGTTCTTCCTCTTTTCCTAAAGGAAATCAAAAAATCATTGAATTTTAAATTTGAATCCACTAACTTATTATCATTGAACATGAAGACAGGATAATCTTTTGTTTTACAATTTGTATGGCATTACGGTTTGACTAAATAATAAATAGTATCTTTAAATCAGTAAAATTCTATCCAAATGAAAACATTAAAAAATTTAAGTATTATTTTATTAGTAAGTCTGTTATTTATTCAATGTTCAGATAAAACAGAGAAGAAAACAGTAGAAAATATCAGGATGGTTGGTCCACAACCCGATGGAAGTATTTTGGTTCCAACAAATCAATTACTCAGACCTGCAGGGTTTCAAATACAATTTCACGGAAGGCCTGTGGATATGGCCTTAAGTCCAAATGGAAAATGGATGGCTATTCTCAATAAAAATCATCTGGAATTAATACAGGTAAATGATAGAACAATTTTTCAAAGACTGGAGATCAAAAAAGGAGGATCTTATAACGGAGTGACTTTTTCAGAAGATGGTAGAAAGATCTATGTGAGCCAATCAAGGAATCACATTTTTATAGCAGAAATGAATGATGATGATGTTTTAAATTGGTCAGATGAAATAAAATTTTCTAAAGCTAAAGTTGGAGGACATCCGGTTCCTGGAGGAATTATTTTAGATGAAAAGGAAGGTAAACTATATACAACTCTTAATAGAAGTAATTCTCTGGCAATAGTGCAGTTATCGGATAAATCCATAAAAGAAATTCCTGTAGGTGTTGCTCCCTATGAGCTTGCACTTTATTCTTCACAAAAAGCCTATGTGAGCAATTGGGGTGGTAGACAACCAAAAGAGGGTGAGATAACTTATAAAACTTCTGATAGTGATATTTTGATTGATCCAAAAACAGGGATTGCTAATAATGGAACGGTATCTGTGGTCGACCTTTCAAAAGGAAAAGAAGTGAAGAGTATTGAGGTAGGATTACATCCGGGTGCTATGGTTCTAAGTCCGGATAAAAAATATCTCTATGTTGCCTGTGCCAATAGTGATATAGTTTCTGTAATTGATACGGAAACAGATAAAGTTGTAAAAGAAATCTCAGTTCATTTCACTCAGGGATTGCCATTTGGTAGTGCTCCCAATGCATTGGAAATATCAAAAGACGGAAAATTACTTTATATAGCTAACGGAACTGATAATGCTATTTGTGTAGTAGATTTAAAAAATGATAATAAATTACTTGGTTTTATTCCAACAGGTTGGTATCCGGGGGCTATTCTTATGGATCAAAAGGAAGAATTTCTTTTTGTAGCTAATATCAAAGGCATTGGTTCAAGAAATTTACGGGCAGATAGGCCGGGATATAACACACATGGTCATATGGGAACTATTTCAGTTATTCCTGTTCCTGACAAGAAGCAACTAGAGAATATGACAAAAATTGTAAAAGAAAATAATTCATATGCTCAGTTATTGGAAGAAATCAATAAAAAAGAAATAAGTGCTAAGAAAGTAGCAGTTCCACAATTTCCTGGCCAGAAATCTCATTTTAAACACGTTGTTTACATCATAAAAGAAAACAGAACTTATGACCAGGTATTTGGTGATATGCCTCGGGGGAATGGTGATTCAACGCTAGTTCATTTTGGTAGAAAGGTGACCCCAAATCATCACGCTCTTGCCGAGGAATTTGTTCTTATGGATAATTATTATTGCAGTGGTGTGCTTAGCGCAGATGGGCATCAATGGACAGATGAAGCATATGTTACAGATTATCTGGAAAAATTCTTTGGTGGTTTTCCAAGGAGCTACCCCTATGATGGAGGAGATCCAATGGCTTATTCTCCAACCGGTTTTATTTGGGATAATGTGTTACAACACGGATTGACCTATCGTAATTATGGAGAGTTTGTTGATGCCAGAATAGATCCAAAAAAGATGACCTTTACAGCAATGTATAATGATTTTAAGGAAGGAACCGGAAAAGTTAAAATCCGTGCCAAATCAAATTTACCACAAATGGAGCCTTATACTTGTCCAACTTATATAGGTTTTCCTAATAAGGTTTCTGATCAGTACAGGGCCGCAGAATTTATCAAAGAATTAAAGGAATTTGAGAAGAATGACAACTTTCCGAATTTTATAATCATGCTTCTTCCCAATGATCATACATCAGGAACGAAGCCCGGTTTGCCAACTCCGGAAGCTGCTGTAGCAGATAATGATCTCGCTTTAGGAAAGATCGTTGAAGCTGTATCAAACAGTAAATTCTGGAAAGAAACCTGTATTTTTGTTACAGAAGATGATCCGCAAGCTGGATTAGATCATGTAGATGGACACAGAACGGTCGGTTTGGTGATCAGTCCGTATACAAAAAGAAAAGAGGTTGTTTCAACTTATTATTCACAGATCAATATGTTTCGAACCATGGAAAATATTCTGGGTTTAC
>JAOZTG010000049.1 GCA_029939235.1 Flavobacteriaceae bacterium | reverse complement strand
TTTTCATAACACGATTTTGTAATAAATTAGGAGATTCCCGTTACCACGGGAATGACATTTTACAATTAGAATAAAGTCCTTCCCTTAGGGAAGGATTTAGGATGGGAAATTACCTCTTACCAAACTCCTTAAAATCTCTCAGTGCATATCCGGTATACAACTGTCTCGGACGACCAATTGGTTCTTTATTCAATCGCATTTCTCTCCATTGTGCGATCCATCCTGGTAATCTACCTATGGCAAACATTACGGTGAACATTTCTACAGGAAAGCCTAAAGCTCTGTAAATAATACCTGAATAAAAATCAACATTTGGATATAATTTTCGTTCAGCAAAATAAGCATCTTTTAATGCTACTTCTTCCAGGTGTTTTGCAATTTCTAACACAGGATCTTTTGTTCCAAGATCAGCAAATAACTCATCAGCTGCTCCTTTTATAATTCTGGCACGTGGATCAAAATTCTTATAAACCCGATGACCAAATCCCATCAATCTAAACGAATCATTTTTATCCTTTGCTCTGTTGATGAATTTTTCAACATCTCCACCATCATTTTGTATTTCTTCCAGCATTTCTAAAACAGCCTGATTAGCACCTCCGTGCAATCTTCCCCATAAGGCAGAAACACCTCCAGATATAGAGGCAAACAAACTTGCTTCTGAAGAACCTGCAATTCTCACAGTTGAAGTTGAACAATTTTGTTCATGATCTTCATGTAATATAAGTAATTCATCCAATGCTTTTACAGCTATAGGATTCAATTTATACTCTTCCGTTGGTATTCGAAACATCATTTGCATGATATTCTCAATATAATTTAATGAGTTATCGGCATAATTTAGTGGAGTACCCTGATTTTTACTATGAGCCCATGCTGCCAATACAGGAAATTTACCCATTAATTTTACGATGGCCTGATACATTTCTTCTTCTGATGTTACATCAACAGTTTCAGGATCAAAAGCGGTTAAAGCACTGGTCAAAGAGGATAAAATTCCCATTGGATGAGCAACTTTTGGAAAACCATCAATGATATCCTTCATCTCTTCATTCACCATAGATTCTCTTTTGATATCTCCTTCAAATTTTTTGAATTGAGTTTTGGTAGGTAATTCTCCAAAGATGATCAAATAGGCTACTTCTAAAAAGTTAGCTTTCTTTGTTAGATCTTCAATGGCATACCCTCTATGCCTTAAAATACCTTTCTCACCATCTAAAAAAGTAATTTTACTTTCACAGGAACCGGTATTTTTAAATCCGGAATCCAATGTGATAATTCCATTTGTTGCAGAACGAAACGTTTTGATATCAATTGCTAATTCATTTTCTGTACCTCTCAACACAGGGAATTCATATCTTTTCCCGTCAATTTCTAATATTGCTTTTTCTGACATATATAATTTTTTTAGTTTGACACGAAAATACAAAAATTTGATAAGTTTTGAAAATAAAAAGAATTAAACCTCATGGCAAAGCCTGAACCCTATAACAGAAGTCGATACAAGGTGTTAACCAAGATCCCGCTAATCCCGAAAGTTTTCGGAAGCGGGATTAGTTCGACTAACTAAAAAATTGAAATTAATTTTTTAAAGTCTCACGAATAAAAAAAACCTTATCAAATAATCGATAAGGTTTTTCAAAAACTAACTAATCACTATCTATTTTTTTATTCCAACCATTTTTTCAAGCATTTCAGTTGTAATAGATTTTGGTCTTTCTAATGGGAATCCTAATGCTCTATCCCAAATAATATTAGACAATACACCAAAAGCTCTACCTATGGAAAAGAGAACTGTATAAAAATCATACTCTTTCACTCCATAATGCCATTGAACAACACCTGATTGTGCATCCACATTTGGCCAAGGATTCTTCGCTTTACCATGCTCTCTTAAAATATCAGGAACCACATTATAAAGAGAATCCACATATTTAAAAATAGGATCATCTGGTAAATGCTTTAAACAAAACTCACGCTGAACCGTATATCTTGGGTCGGTTTTTCTAAGAACTGCATGTCCGTAACCCGGAATAACCTGACCACTATTTAAAGTATCCCATACATACTTTTTCATCTCTTCTTCTGAAGGAACTTCTCCTCCCATTTGTTCTTTCAATCCTTGTAACCAACGTAAAACTTCCTGATTTGCCAAACCGTGTAAAGGACCTGCCAAACCATTGATCATCGCTGATGTTGCATAATAAATATCCGACAAGGAGCTTGCAACCAAATGCCCTGTATGTGCACTTACATTTCCACTTTCATGATCAGCATGAATAATAAAATACATTCTTGCAACATCATCATAAGGCTCATCTTTACCCATCATATAAGCAAAGTTACCACCCAGATCTAAGGTTGGTTTTGGGTAACGATGTCCTTTATCAGGATTATAAAGTTTATTGTATATATAAGCACCGATCAAAGGCATTTTTGCCAATAAATTCGTAGCATCTTCATAGGTTGAACTCCAGTAATCCATTTTACTGATACCTTCCTGATACTTTACGTTAAAATGAGACTCTCTTTGTAAACTCATCACAGCAGCTGATAAAATTGCCATTGGATGACTTTCACTTGGAAAAGAATCTATTACATTCCATACATATTTAGGTATCATACGTCGATTGTTAAAATCAACAATGATCTCTTCCACTTCCTCCTGATTTGGAATTTCACCAGTCAATAACAAATGATAAAGACCTTCAACATAAGGCATTTCTGCTCCTTCAGGCTTAGGTAATTTATCTAAAACTTCCGGTAAAGTATATCCACGATATCGGATACCTTCATTAGGATCTAGATAGGAAATATCAGTTAGCAAACTCTTGATACCTCTCATTCCTCCGATCACTTGAGAAGCAGTAACTTCTGCTACTACATCATCACCATGTTCTTTTAAAATTTTTGTTATTCTTGGACGATGTTCAAGAATCTTTTCATACAACTTACGTTTTAATATACTCATAATACTTAGATTTAATTCTTTCTATCAAATTTACGTCGTAAACAATCTTGTTTAACTGATTTTTATCATAGAAATCTCTTATGCAACATTTTACACATAAGTGCATAACTGATTATAAATCATTAAAATATAATAAATTAAAACAAAAAACAGATTCTATAGTAACCGTAGTAACAAAAAAAAACAAAAAATCCCGTAAATCTGAAAAAATACAACCCTAACAAATACCAAAAAGGGAACACTATATTAAAGGTGTTAAGCCTCAGGGCAATCCATGAAACTAATACCAGGAATCAACACAAGAGCCAAGGTATTCAACCTAGACCCACAAAAAAAAAGCCAATTTATCAAATGATAAATTGGCTTTAAAAAATTATAATATTTTGTTCTTATCCTATCTTAAATGCTTTCATTTGTGGATAATAAGCAATATCTCCCAATTCCTCTTCAATTCTAAGTAATTGATTGTATTTTGCCATCCTGTCACTTCGTGAAGCAGAACCTGTTTTAATCTGCCCTGTATTCAAAGCAACAGCTAAATCTGCAATGGTATTATCTTCTGTTTCACCTGAACGATGAGACATTACACAGGTATATCCTACATTATGTGCCATATTTACAGCAGCAATTGTTTCTGTCAAAGTACCTATTTGGTTTACTTTGATCAAAATTGAATTTGCAGATTTCTCCTCAATTCCTCTTTCTAATCTTTCAACATTTGTTACAAATAAATCATCTCCAACCAACTGAACTTTATCTCCAAGAATTTCATTCAAGTATTTCCAGCCATCCCAGTCATTTTCATCCATACCGTCCTCAATAGAGATAATAGGGTATTTAGCAGCTAATTCAACCAAATAATCGGCTTGTTCTTTTGAAGTTCTTACCTTTCCGCTTTCTCCTTCAAACTTAGCATAGTTGTACTTTCCATCTTCATAAAACTCTGCAGCAGCACAATCCAATGCAAGCATCACATCATCACCTGCTTTATAACCTGCTTTTTTAATTGCAGCAATAACGGTATCTAAAGCATCTTCCGTTCCGTCAAATGTTGGAGCAAACCCTCCTTCATCACCTACAGCAGTACTTAAATTTCTGTCATGGAGAATACTCTTTAGGTTATGAAATATTTCACTTCCCATTTTGATAGCCTCTGTAAAATTCTTTGCTTTAACCGGCATTACCATAAATTCCTGAAATGCAATCGGAGCATCTGAGTGAGAACCTCCATTAACAATATTCATCATTGGTACAGGTAAAGTATTAGCACTTACACCACCAACATACCTATATAAAGGCATACTTAATTCATTTGCTGCTGCTTTAGCAACTGCTAAAGAAACTCCTAAAATAGCATTAGCGCCTAATTTTGCTTTATTTGGTGTTCCATCTAATTTGATCATCAACTGATCAATAGTGTTTTGCTCAAAAACTGAATAACCAATCAATTTTTTAGCAATTTTATCATTAACATTTTTTACAGCTTTTAAAACTCCTTTCCCCATGTAGTCTTTTCCTCCATCTCTTAACTCAACTGCCTCGTGCTCACCTGTTGATGCTCCTGAAGGAACAGCTGCTCTTCCTAAAACTCCATTTTCAGTAATTACATCAACTTCAACCGTTGGATTACCTCTTGAATCAAAAATTTGTCTTGCGTGAATGTCTAAAATAATACTCATTTTTTTCTATTTTTAAATTGTATTTAATAAGTTGTAAATTTACGAAATTTTGAATGTTTAACAGTCATTTAAGCCATCTAATGGTATTAAATAATTGTTAATATTATTTATTAGTCTACTTTTTAACCGATTCTATATTGTTAATAAATTCATCAAACAAATAAGATGAATCATGTGGTCCCGGACTTGCTTCCGGATGATATTGTACTGAAAAACAATTTTTATTTTTCATACGCATACCCGCTAAAGTGTTATCATTTAAATGCTCATGTGTTATTTCAAACGCATCATTTTGCTCCACTGCTTTTTTATCAACAACAAATCCGTGATTTTGTGAAGTGATCTCTCCTTTTCCGGTAATCAAATTCTTAACCGGGTGATTGATTCCTCTATGCCCATTATGCATTTTATAAGTAGGAATATCATTTGCCAAGGCAATTATCTGATGCCCTAAACATATTCCAAATAATGGAAAATCCCCATCAATTATTTGTTTTGCAACTTCCTGCGCACCTTTTAAAGGAGTAGGATCACCAGGACCATTAGATAAAAAATATCCATCCGGCTTAAATGATTCCATTTCTTTAAATGGAGTATTATATGGAAACACTTTTACATAACAATCGCGTTGAACCAAATTATTGATAATACTCTTTTTGATACCAATATCAAGTGCAGCAATTTTATATTTTGCATTTTTATCTCCTGCTGTATATACTTCCTTTGTAGAAACCTTAGATGCTAACTCCAGGCCATCCATAGATGGAATTTCTTCCAGTTTTTTTTGTAAGAAGTCCAGATCTGTATTGGTTGAAATAACCGCATTCATCGCACCCTTATCTCTGATATATCTAACCAAAGCACGGGTATCAACATCCGATATAGCTACAAAATTTTGTCTTTCAAAATATTCCAGAAGAGATTCATCTGAATTTTCTCTGGAGTGTTCAAAACTAAAATTTTTACAAACCAATCCTGATATTTTTATAGTATCCGATTCCTGTTCATTCTTATTCGTTCCGTAATTACCAATATGTGCATTGGTAGTAACCATCAACTGGCCAAAATAAGAAGGGTCAGTAAATATTTCCTGATATCCGGTCATACCGGTATTAAAACAGATCTCACCAACAGCAGTTCCTTCAATACCAATTGATTTCCCCTCAAAAATAGTTCCATCCTTTAATAACAATATGGCTTTCTTTTTACTTATATATTCCATTTTATTAAATTATATTCTTTATTTATTTTTACAATTGATTATAATATTCAAAAATATCAATCAGATCTTTTTCTTTCTTAAAGGATAATCTATTCTGCTTCATATATTTTTTAACCATATCAGCATTCCCTTCAAAAATAGCTGAAAATGATTTTTTAGAAGGAATAAACTTTACAACACCCTGACTATTCTTAATATAATAGTCATCTGTTGTTTTGAATCTGCTTTTTTCTTTCGTTCCATCAGTTGGATTAAACATTCCCTCTACAATTTGTACTTCGTACTTTTTAAGTAAGGAGATTTTTGAACCTTGATACAGTACTTCATAAAAGAGATCATGGTACTTTCTGAATTTCACATTTTTTACTATAAACGAATCGATTTTAACTTTATCAAAAGTTAAAACAGAATCTTTACTTTTTAAAGTACCAATATCATCTGACAAAATATTGTAATTCAATTTTTTATAGGAATATGAATTCCCTTGAGAATAAACTACACCTACATTATCCCATTTTGAAAACAAAAAGGGATTACCTGTAATTTCCTCTTTTCCAGAAACTTTCAAATGTTTTGTAAAGATATCATCCATACTTGTTACAGTACCAACGGTTGCCTGGGCTTCCAGCTCTTGAGCATTTACAAAAAAGATGGAAAAAAAGGAGTAGACAAATAGGATTTTTTTCACACTAATAAAGTTTAATTTCTGAATAAAGATAAAAAAAAAGGATAAGCTAAATGATAGCCTATCCTTTTTAAAATGTTATACTAAAAAACCATGTTTATGCTTCTTCTTTAGTATCAGTATCTTTAGTTTTAGGTTCTTCAACAGTTTTAGGAGCTGACTCATTAGCTGCAACAGCTTTTTTACCACCTCTTCTACGTGTTGATTTTTTCTTCTTAGTTCCTTTTGGATTGTATATTTCATTGTAATCAACCAACTCAACCATTGCCATGTCAGCATTATCTCCTTGACGATTACCTAATCTAATAATACGAATATATCCTCCTGGTCTATCTCCAACCTTTACTGCAACATCTCTAAATAATTCAGAAACCGCTTCTTTACTTCTTAAATTACTAAAAACAATTCTTCTGTTATGTGTAGAATCATCTTTTGATTTTGTAATTAACGGCTCTACATATTGACGTAAAGCTTTTGCTTTTGCTACAGTAGTATTGATGCGCTTGTGCTCAATTAATGAACAAGCCATATTTGCCAACATAGCTTTTCTATGCGCTGTTTTTCTACTTAAGTGATTAAATTTCTTTCCGTGTCTCATCTTTCAATTGACTATTTTATATTTGTTATCGTAATAACAAAATTACTCTTTATCTAATTTATACTTCAACAGGTCCATTCCAAAGGTCAATCCTTTGTTATTTACCAACTCATCTAATTCAGTTAATGACTTCTTTCCGAAATTTCTGAATTTCATCAGATCACTTTTATTAAATGAAACTAAATCTCCTAAAGTATCAACTTCAGCAGCTTTTAAACAATTTAATGCTCTAACAGAAAGATCCATATCGATCAATCTGGTTTTTAATAACTGTCTCATATGAAGTGATTCTTCATCATAAGTTTCAGTTTTTGCAATTTCATCAGCTTCTAATGTAATACGCTCATCAGAGAATAACATAAAGTGGTGAATCAATATTTTTGCAGCTTCCGTCAATGCATCTTTTGGTGTGATAGAACCATCTGTAATGATATCAAAAACCAATTTTTCATAATCCGTTTTTTGTTCTACACGATAGTTTTCAATAGCATATTTTACATTCTTTATCGGAGTGTAAATTGAATCTATAAAAATTGTTCCTAATGGAGCAGTAACTTTTTTATTTTCTTCTGCCAAAACAAAACCTCTACCTTTTTCAATGGTAATTTCCATATCTAACTTAACAGAAGATTCCATATTACAAATTACCAATTCAGGATTCAATACTTGAAAACCTGAAATGAAATTTTGGAAATCACCTGCAGTCAATTGCTCCTGACCTTTTGTTGAAATAACAACTGTTTCACTATCAGTTTCATCAATTTGCTGCTTAAAACGTATTTGTTTTAAGTTCAAAATAATTTCTGTCACATCTTCAACTACACCTTTAATTGTTGAAAATTCATGTTCAACACCTTCAATTCTTAAAGAAGTGATTGCGTAACCGTCTAATGAAGATAACAGAACTCTTCTTAAAGCGTTACCTACTGTTAAACCGTAACCTGGTTCTAATGGTTTGAATTCAAATCTACCATCAAAATCAGTTGATTCGATCATTAATACTTTGTCTGGTTTTTGAAAATTTAATATTGCCATAAGTTTGATTCTATCTTTAAAATTATTTAGAGTATAATTCAACTATAAATTGTTCATTGATGTTCTCAGGAATTTGAACTCTTTCAGGTACGGTTACAAATCGACCTTCCATTGTTTCAGTATTCCATGTCAACCATTCATAAACATTTGATTTTGCAGCTAATGAATTTTCAATTGCAAGTAATGATTTAGATTTTTCTCTAACTCCAATTACATCACCTTCTTTTAATGAAAAGGAAGGAATACTTACTAATTCGCCATTTACTGTAATGTGTCTGTGAGAAACTAATTGACGAGCTCCTCTTCTTGTTGGTGCAACACCTAATCTGAAAACTACATTATCTAATCTAGCTTCACATAATTGTAGTAAAACCTCCCCTGTAATTCCTTTACTACCAGAAGCTTTTTTGAATAAATTACGGAATTGACGCTCTAATATACCATAAGTATATTTGGCTTTTTGCTTTTCTTTTAATTGTACAGCGTATTCAGATTGTTTACCTCTTCTTCTGTTATTTCCGTGTTGTCCCGGAGGGTAATTTCTTTTTTCTAACGCTTTGTCTTCGCCGAAGATTGGTTCACCAAATTTACGTGCGATTTTTGATGTTGGTCCTGTATATCTTGCCATTTTTTATATTTATTTAAGGGATTATGAATTAAGGCTTTCCTTCGATAATCTTATTCCTTAGTTATTAAAACACTGAATTTATTTCAGCATCTGTTTATACTTAATAATCTATTATTTCAAAGAAGCTGAAACAAGTTCAGCTTTTAATTTGAACAAAGTTCCAATTAAACTCTTCTTCTTTTTGGTGGTCTGCAACCATTATGTGCAATTGGTGTAACATCAATAATTTCAGTTACTTCAATTCCGTTATTGTGTAAGGTTCTTATTGCAGATTCTCTTCCGTTACCCGGACCTTTTACATACACTTTTACTTTACGTAAACCTGCTTCATGTGCAACTTTCGCACAATCTTCTGCAGCTGTTTGAGCAGCATAAGGTGTGTTCTTTTTTGAACCTCTAAAACCTTGCTTACCTGCACTCGACCAAGAAATAACATCTCCTTTTTTATTAGTCAAAGAGATGATAATATTGTTAAATGATGCAGTAATATGTGCTTCACCTACAGCGTCAATAATTACTTTACGCTTTTTTGTGTTTTTACTTGATTTTGCCATCTTACTAAGTCTTATTTAGTTGCCATTTTTTTACCTGCAACAGTTTTACGTTTACCTTTACGTGTTCTTGAATTATTCTTAGTTTTTTGTCCTCTTAACGGAAGACCTGTTCTATGTCTAATTCCTCTGTAACATCCAATATCCATCAAACGTTTGATGTTGATCTGGATTTCAGATCTAAGTTCACCTTCAATTTTTAGAGTTCCAACCTCTTCACGAATACCCGCGATCTGGTCATCATTCCAATCTTGAACTTTAATACTTTCGTCAACTTTTGCATTTGCTAAAATTTCTTTAGCTCTGCTTCTACCTATTCCAAAGATATAGGTTAATGCGATAACACCTCTTTTGTTCTCTGGGATGTCAATTCCTGCTATTCTTGCCATAATTACCCTTGTCTTTGTTTAAATCTAGGATTCTTTTTGTTGATTACATATAATCTGCCTTTTCTGCGTACAATAATGCAGTCGGCGCTTCTTTTTTTAACTGATGCTCTTACTTTCATCTCGATGTTTCTTTAATATCTATAAGTAATTCTTGCCTTTGATAAATCATAAGGACTCATTTCTAACTTTACTTTATCTCCTGGTAACAATTTAATATAATGCATTCTCATTTTACCTGAGATATGAGCAGTAACTACATGCCCATTTTCTAATTCAACTCTAAACATAGCATTTGATAATGCTTCTGTTATTCTGCCATCTTGTTCTATTGCGGGTTGTTTAGCCATAACTAATATTGTACTTTTCGTTTAGAACCAGCCTTCATCAAACCATCATAGTGACGATTCAATAAATGAGCATTTATTTGTTGCAGTGTATCTATTGCAACTCCCACCATAATCAATAAAGATGTGCCTCCATAAAACATAGCCCATCCTGGTTGTACACCCATTTTTACAAAAATTGCCGGTAATATTGCTAACATTGCTAAAAATATAGATCCCGGTAATGTAATCCGTGATAAAATGGTATCTAAGAAATCAGCGGTATCTTTTCCTGGTCTTATACCGGGAACAAAACCTCCACCTCTTTTCAAATCATCAGCCATTTTATTGGTTGGTATTGTAATTGCTGTATAAAAATAACTAAATATGATGATCAATACTCCAAATAATAAATTATACCAAAAACCAAACATATCTGTAAATGCAACTCCAAATGATTTTAAAGTACTGTTTTCTGAGCTAGCTAACAATCCAGGAACAAACATCAAAGCCTGTGCAAAGATAATTGGCATTACTCCTGATGAGTTTAATTTTAACGGAATATATTGTCTTGCTCCTGATCCTGCTACATCCTGAATATTACCCGCTACAGTTCTTCGGGCATATTGTACCTGAATTTTACGAACTGCTGTTACCAGCATAATACTTAAGAATATCACTATGAACCAAATTACAATTTCAATTAAGATCATGATCAAACCACCGTTAGACTGCGTGATCTTAGATGTAAATTCCTGTGCAAATGATGCAGGGAAACGAGCTATAATTCCAATCATAATCAATAATGATATACCATTACCAATTCCTTTATCGGTGATTTTTTCTCCTAACCACATCGCAAAAACCGTACCGGTTGTTAAAAGCAATATAGAAGAGAAGTAGAACAACGGACCATGACCTAATAAGAATGCACTTTCAGGAATACCTAAAGTTGGCAAACTTACTATATATGCAGGTGCCTGAATCAATAAGATCGCGATGGTTAACCATCTTGTGATCTGATTGATCTTTTTTCTTCCACTCTCACCTTCTTTTTGTAATTTTTGTAAATACGGAACTGCTATTCCCATTAATTGCACAACAATTGAAGCTGAAATATAAGGCATAATTCCCAATGCCATTACAGATGCTCTAGCAAAAGCTCCACCTGTAAATGCATTCAATAAACCTAATAATCCATCCTGGGTTTTACTGGCAATACCCGACAATTGAGTTGGATCAATTCCTGGCAATGGAACCTGAGCAGCCAATCTATAAACAACCATCAAACCTAAGGTCAGTATGATTTTATTTCTTAACTCTTCAATTTTCCAAATATCTTGGATAGTACTAATTAACTTTTTCATTTAAATAATTTAATTAGATAGTAACTGCTTCACCACCGGCTTTTTCAATTGCCTCTTTTGCAGATGCAGTAAACTTGTGTACCGTGATATTTAATTTTGCTTTTAACTCTCCTCTTCCCAAGATCTTAATCAAATCGTTTTTACGAGCCAATCTATTTTCCATTAAAACCTCCAGTGTAACAGTATCTTTGATCTTACCATCATCCACTAATTGCTGTAATTTATCTAAATTGATTCCCTGATATTCTTTACGATTTATATTCTTAAATCCAAATTTAGGAACACGTCTTTGCAAAGGCATTTGCCCTCCTTCAAATCCAATCTTTCTTGAATATCCTGAACGAGATTTTTGACCTTTATGACCTCTGGTTGAAGTACCTCCTTTACCGGAACCTTCACCTCTACCAATTCTTTTTCCTGCTTTAATAGATCCTTTTGCAGGTTTTAAGTTATTTAATTGCATAACCTTTTATCTTATTTAATTTCTTCTACAGAAACTAGATGATTAACTGTTTTTACCATTCCAAGAATTGCAGGAGTTGCATCGTGCTCAACTACCTGATTCATTCTGCGTAATCCTAAAGCTTCAAGTGTTAACTTTTGATTTTTAGGACGTCTTATCTTACTACGTACTTGTTTTACTCTAATTTTTTTCATCGTAAAATACCTTTATCCGTTAAACACTTTATTTAAAGAAATACCTCTTTGTCTAGCGATTGTTTTTGCATCACGTAAGTTTAACAAAGCATCAAAAGTTGCTTTTACCACATTGTGAGGATTTGAAGAACCTTGAGATTTTGATAATACATCATGTACCCCAACTGATTCCAATACCGCACGAACTGCACCACCTGCAATTACCCCAGTACCATGAGAAGCCGGTTTCAAGAAAACTTTTGCTCCACCAAATTTACCTTTTTGTTCATGAGGTAAAGTTTGTTTGATAATTGGTATTCTAACTAAATTCTTCTTTGCATCTTCAATTGCTTTTGCAATAGCGGAAGCAACATCCTGAGATTTTCCTAAACCGTGACCAACAACACCATCACCATTTCCTACTACTACGATAGCAGAAAAACCAAATGTTCTACCCCCTTTAGTTACCTTCGTAACTCTTTGTACACCTACTAAATGATCTTTAAGATCCATTCCACTAGGTTTTACTCTTTCTACGTTTTTATATTTTTTGTACATGGTGTTATCTTAAAATTTTAAACCTCCTTCTCTGGCTCCTTCTGCCAAAGCCTTAACTCTACCATGGTATAAATAACCATTTCTATCAAAAGCACAAGATTCAATACCTGCTTTCACTGCTTTTTCTGCTAAAACCTTTCCAACTGCATTTGCAGTTTCAATTTTAGTTCCTTTAGCCATTCCTTTAGTTCTTGATGAAACAGCAACCAATGTTTTACCGCTCACATCATCTATCAATTGAACAGAAATCTCTTTATTACTTCTAAAAACAGTCAATCTTGGATTAGATTCAGTTCCCGAAACAATTTTTCGAATTCTATTTTTTATACGTTTTCTTCTTTGAAGTTTTGTCAATGCCATAACTATACTAATTATGCAGTTTTACCTGCTTTTCTTCTTAATATTTCACCTACAAACTTAACTCCTTTTCCTTTGTATGGTTCAGGTCTACGGAAAGAACGAATCTTTGCTGCTACCTGTCCAACCAATTGTTTATCCAAAGAAGATAATTTGATTATTGGATTTTTACCTTTATCTGATACTGTTTCAATTTTTACTTCAGGAGCAATATTTAAAACAATATTATGTGAAAAACCTAAAGCCAAATCTAATTTTTGACCTTGATTAGAAGCTCTGTAACCTACTCCAACCAATTCTAGTTCTTTTGTCCATCCTTTTGAAACACCAATCATCATATTATTGATCAAAGCTCTGTACAAACCATGTAGTGATTTGTGACTCTTTGATTCTGTTGGTCTTTCAAAAGTTAAGGTTCCATCCTCATTTTTTAACGCAATCTCACCTATCTCCTGAGATAACTCGCCTAGCTTACCTTTAACGGTAACTACGTTGTCTTTTATTTCAACGGTAACTCCTTCCGGAATTGCTATTGGGCTTTTTCCTATTCTTGACATCTTAATTACTTTTTAATAAACGTAACACAAAATTTCTCCACCTACATTTTCCTGACGAGCTTTTTTATTGGTCATCACTCCTCTTGAAGTAGAAATTATTGCTATACCTAATCCGTTTAATACTCTTGGCATTTCGTTAGCACCGGCGTACTTACGTAAACCCGGAGTACTAATTCGTTCAAGTTTTTTAATTATAGGTTGCATTGAATCTTTATCGTATTTTAATGCAATCTTAATAATATCCTGAACTTTGTTTTCAATAAATTTATAACTTAAAATATACCCCTGATCAAATAAGATCTTGGTCATTTCCTTTTTTAAGTTAGATGCCGGAATTTCAACAACTCTGTGTTTTGCACTCGCAGCATTTCTGATTCTTGTTAAAAAATCTGCTATTGGATCTGTCATTATTTATTTATTTACGGTTTTGGTATTCAATTCCGTCTATCGGAATTAAACCTGAAACCAATTAATTTTTGTTTTTTACCAACTGGCTTTTTTTACACCTGGTATCAATCCTTGATTTGCCATTTCGCGAAAAGTAACACGAGAAATACCAAACTGACGCATATATCCTTTTGGACGACCGGTTAATTTACAACGGTTGTGCATACGAATAGGAGATGCATTTTTTGGTAATTTTTGCAATGCATCATAATCTCCGGCCTTTTTTAAAGCCTTTCTTTTTTCAGCGTATTTTGCAACTGTTTTAGCTCTTTTTACTTCGCGAGCTTTCATTGATTCTTTTGCCATCTTTTAATTCTTTTTAAATGGTATACCTAATTCGTGTAATAATGATTTTGCTTCTTTATCCGTATTGGCTGAAGTAACAAATGTGATATCCATACCACCAATCTTGTTTACTTTGTCAATATTGATCTCAGGAAAAATTATTTGTTCAGTAATTCCTAAAGTATAATTTCCTCTTCCGTCAAAACCAGTAACTTTAACACCTTTAAAATCTCTTACACGAGGTAAAGATGCTGTTACTAATCTATCTAAAAATTCATACATTTTACTATCACGCAAAGTTACTTTAACACCAATTGGCATTCCTTTACGTAATTTAAATGCTGCAATATCTTTTTTAGATATGGTAGTAATAGGTTTCTGCCCTGTTATAGCAGTAAGTTCTTCAACAGCATAATCAATCAATTTCTTATCAGCTATTGCAGCTCCTACACCTTTACTAATTACAATTTTTTGTAATTTAGGTACTTGCATTACATTTTTATAACCAAACTCTTTGGTTAAAGCAGTTTTAATCCTACTGTTGTAATCTTCTTTAAGTCTTGGCATATTTCCCATAACTATAATACTTCTTTAGATTTTTTTGAAAACCTAACTTTTTTATCACCCTCCATTCGGTATCCAACTCTGGTTGTAGCTCCATTTTCAACTAACATTAAGTTAGATATATGCAATGCAGCTTCTCTCTTTACGATACCTCCTTGTGGATTGTCAGCACTAGGTTTTGTATGCTTTGAAATCATATTCACACCTTCAACGATTGCTTTATTTTTATCAATAAAAATCTTTACAATCTTTCCCTCTTCTCCTTTATGATCACCGGCAACAACTTTTACTGTATCTCCGGTTTTAATTTTTAACTTTATCATTGGTATACGTATTAAAGCACTTCAGGTGCTAATGATACAATTTTCATGAATTGTTTTTCACGAAGTTCTCTTGCAACAGGGCCAAAAACACGAGTACCTCTCATTTCACCAGACGTTGAATCTAATAAAACACAAGCATTATCGTCAAAACGGATATAAGATCCGTCTTTACGTCTTACTTCTTTTTTGGTTCTAATTACAACGGCTCTGGATACCTGCCCTTTTTTAGCAGTTCCGTTTGGAGTTGCAGTTTTAATTGCTACTACAATTTTATCTCCTACTGAAGCGTAACGTTTTTTTGTTCCGCCAAGTACGCGAATTACCAAAGCATCTTTTGCTCCCGTATTATCGGCTACCTTTAATCTTGATTCTTGTTGTAACATAATTATTTAGCTCTTTCTAGGATTTCTACTAATCTCCAACGTTTGGATTTACTTAACGGACGAGTTTCTTTAATTCTTACCTTATCACCTTCATTACAATCGTTGTTCTCATCGTGTGCCACATACTTTTTCGTATTCAATACGAATTTTCCGTACATAGGGTGTTTTACTCGTTTCACTTCAGAAACAACAATAGATTTCTCCATTTTGTTACTTGAAACAACACCTATTCTTTCTTTTCTAAGATTTCTTTTTTCCATCTTTTCTATAATTACAATTATTGTAATTGTCTTTTAGTTAATTCTGTTGCAATTCTGGCAACTGTTCTTCGAACGGTTTTCAATTGCATTGGAGTTTCTAAAGGTGAAATTGCATGAGCAAGTTTCAAATCAGTATAATTCTTTTTGAACACTGCTAACTTTTCGTTTAACTCTTCTACTGATAATTCTTTAATTTCTGACTGTTTCATTGGTTTATATATTAATTAACAGTTAGACTACTGTTCAACTTCATGATGATAATCGGTTGCAATAATAAATTTTGTTTTTACCGGTAATTTTTGGGCTGCCAAGCGTAAAGCTTCTTTTGCAACTTCTATTGGCACACCACCTACTTCAAACATAATTCTTCCTGGCTTAACAACGGCAACAAAATATTCTGGTGCCCCTTTACCTTTACCCATCCTTACTTCTAAAGGTTTTTTGGTGATCGGCTTGTCCGGGAAAATTTTAATCCATAAACTTCCTTGTCTTTTCATAAAACGAGTTGCAGCAATACGCGCAGCTTCTATCTGACGAGACGTAAGTAAATTTTGTTCTAAAGATTTGATACCAAACATGCCGTTTGAAAGTCTGTGACCTCTTTGTGAGAATCCTTTCATATTGCCTTTGGCCTTCTGAACTTTACGATATTTTACTCTTTTTGGTTGTAACATTTTCTAAACTTTAAAAAATTTATCTTCTGCGAGGTTTATTTCTTCCTGGTCCTCTACCTCCTCCGCCTTTGCCTTTTTTTGACAAGCCAACTAACGGATTCAATTCTCTCTTCCCATAAACTTCACCTTTCATGATCCATACTTTAACACCTATTTTTCCATAAGTAGTATTAGATTCTTCCAGTGCATAATCTATATCAGCTCTAAATGTAGAAAGAGGAATTCTTCCATCTTTATAAGCTTCACTTCGTGCCATTTCAGCTCCGTTCAAACGGCCTGAGATCTGCACTTTAATACCTTCTGCATTCATTCGCATCGTTGCAGCAATCGCCATTTTGATCGCACGTCTATATGAAATTCTGTTTTCAATCTGACGGGCAATACTAGCCGCTACCAACTTAGCATCAAGTTCCGGACGCTTAATTTCGAAGATATTGATCTGCACTTCTTTTCCGGTAATTTTCTTAAGCTCTTCTTTTAACTTGTCTACCTCTTGACCACCTTTCCCAATAATAATACCAGGTCTTGCAGTAGTGATAGTAACGGTTACAAGTTTAAGCGTACGCTCAATAATTACTCTAGAAACACTTGCTTTAAACAATCTAGCATGAATATACTTACGGATCTTGCTGTCTTCAGCAAGTTTATCTCCGTAGTCATTTCCACCGTACCAGTTAGATTCCCATCCTCTGATGATTCCTAAACGATTTCCTATTGGATTTGTCTTTTGTCCCATGCTATATACTAATTGCTTAAATTATTTGTTCCTAAAACCAACGTTACGTGATTGGAACGTTTTCTTATTCTGTGCGCACGACCCTGAGGTGCAGTACGCAATCTTTTCAACATTGTTGCGCTATCAACATAAATCTCTTTTACAAACAAACCTGCATCTTCAATATTCTCATCTTCATTCTTTGCCTGCCAGTTAGCTATTGCTGATAACATCAGTTTTTCCAGATTGATAGAAGCTTCCTTAGGATTGAATTTTAATATTTGAAGTGCTTTTTCAACTTCAACACCTCTTACCAAGTCTGCTACTAAACGCATCTTTCTTGGTGATGTAGGACAACCATTAAGTTTAGCAACATAAGTACTTTTACGTGCTTCCTTCATACGATCTGCTCTTAATTTTTTTCGAACTCCCATAATCTATCTTTTACCTTTATTTCTTGCACCTGCATGCCCTCTAAAAGAACGTGTAGGAGAAAATTCACCTAATTTATGACCTACCATATTTTCAGTAATATATACCGGTACAAATTGGCGACCATTGTGGACTCCTATTGTTTGACCTACAAAATCAGGTGTTATCATTGAGGCTCTTGACCAAGTCTTTATAACTGATTTTTTGCCTGAATCTATATTTTTTTGGACTTTCTTTTCCAATGCATGAAAAACATAAGGTCCTTTTTTTAATGAACGTGCCATACTTTCTATCTAATTATTTTTTTCTACGTTCAACAATGTGCTTGTTACTTTCTTTCGTTTTTGAACGAGTCTTAAATCCTTTTGCAGGAATTCCGTTTCTTGATCTTGGGTGTCCACCTGAAGCTCTACCTTCACCACCACCCATTGGGTGATCAACAGGGTTCATCGCAACCGGACGAGTTCTTGGACGTCTACCTAACCATCTGTGTCTACCGGCTTTTCCGGAAACTGTTAACTGGTGATCAGAATTTGACATAACACCAATCGTTGCTTTACAGGTTAATAAGATCAATCTTATTTCACTTGAAGGCAATTTAACTGTTGCATATTTTCCTTCTCTTGCCATTAACTGAGCAAATGAACCAGCACTTCTTGCCATTACTGCTCCCTGACCAGGTCGCAATTCAATACAAGAAATAACCGTTCCTAATGGAATACTGCTTAAAAGCATTGTGTTACCAATTTCAGGAATAACTTTATCTCCAGAGATAACCGTTTGTCCAACTTGTAATCCATTTTGTGCTACGATATATCTTTTCTCACCGTCAGCATAATGCAACAATGCAATATATGCAGTACGATTTGGATCATATTCTATGCTTTTTACCGTTGCAGGAATACCATCTTTATTTCTCTTAAAATCAATGATACGGTATCTCTTTTTATGACCACCACCGATATAGCGCATAGTCATTTTACCTTCACTGTTTCTACCTCCCGATCTTTTCATCGGAGCTAATAAGCTCTTTTCTGGTCTTTCTGCTGTTACAACATCAAAATCAGTAACAACTTTAAATCGTTGTCCCGGGGTTTGTGGTTTAATTTTTCTTAATGCCATCTTCTATATCTTAAATATTGCTATAAAAATCAATACTATCTCCTTCTTTTAACTGTACAATTGCTTTTTTATAAGCTCCAGTTTTACCAGAAACCACACCCTTTTTTGTAAATTTAGATTTACGTTTTACAGGGTAAGTCATTGTTCTTACAGCTTCAACAGAAACTCCATAAGCACTTTCAACTGCTTGCTTCACTTCTATCTTATTAGCCGATTTTTTAACAACAAATGTAAAGCAGTTATTCAACTCACTTTGATCAGTTGCTTTTTCCGTAATAATAGGTTTTATCAATATACTCATAACTATTATTTGCTAAAATTTGATTCAATTTCTTCTAAACAGCCTTCAGACAACACAACTTTACTTGTATTTAATACACCGTAAGTATTTAATTGTGAAGCGTTTATAACTTTTGCATTTTTCAAATTTCGTGATGACAAATATACATTATTATTTGACCCATCCAACACAAACAAAGATTTTTTATTTTCAAGCTCTAACGCTTTTAATATATTTATAAATTCTTTTGTTTTTGGTGCTTCAAAATCGAATTTTTCTAACACTACAATATTGTTCTCTTTTGCTTTGATCGATAATGCAGACAGGCGAGCAAGTTTCTTCAAACCTTTATTCAATTTGAAAGAATAATCTCTTGGTCTTGGACCAAATGCTCTACCTCCACCTCTAAAGATTGGTGATTTAATACTACCTGCTCTTGCAGTACCAGTACCTTTTTGTTTCTTGATCTTACGAGTACTACCTGTAATATCAGCTCTTTCTTTCGCTTTATGCGTACCTTGTCTTTTATTAGCCAAATGTTGTTTCACATCTAAATAAATAGCGTGATCATTTGGTTCAATTGCAAAAATAGCATCTGAAAGCTCAACA
>JAOZTG010000048.1 GCA_029939235.1 Flavobacteriaceae bacterium | reverse complement strand
TAAAAACATTAAACAACTAAGAATTGTAAATATAATTGGTTGTGTTCTTTTTGTTGTTTATGGGTATTATATTGATTCAATACCTGTTATGATAACCAATTCATTTATACTGATAATGAATATTTATTTTCTATTAAAAAGAGATAAGCCTGTT
This sequence comes from Flavobacteriaceae bacterium, assembly GCA_029939235.1. GTDB lineage: Bacteria > Bacteroidota > Bacteroidia > Flavobacteriales > Flavobacteriaceae > Lutimonas. The sequence goes on along the minus strand of JAOZTG010000048.1, from coordinate 19,551 downwards.
CCTTTAAGTTAGGAATAGAACTAGTTGATCTGATTTTTTAGGATAGAATGATCTGCTTTCCTTTACTTATTTTATCGTTTTTTCTATCAAAATAGAAGTCTATTCTTCCCAGATATACACCCCATTTTCCAACTTGATTGATAAGCATATTCTCATTAGAACTATTTTTTACAATGGTAGGTTTTGGTAACAATGTATGTGTATGCCCACCAATGATCAGATCAATATTTTTGGTTTGTTTCGCCAGATTCAAGTCGCATATTTTATCGGGATTTCTTTTATAATAATACCCAATATGAGATATGCAAATAATTAGGTCACAGTGGTGTTCGTTTTTTAATTTATCACTCATTTCCTGTGCGATCTCAACAGGATCCAAATATTTTGTTTCTTTATAATTATTTGGGTCAACCAGTCCGTTTAATTTAATTCCTAAACCAAAAACACCAATTTTAATCCCATCTTTTTTATAAATTTTATAAGGCTTTATTTTTCCATCTAAAACGGTGTTCTTAAAATCATAATTAGAAATAATGAAATCAAATTTGGCATGTGGAAGTTGTAGATCCAGGCCATTAATTCCATTGTCAAAATCATGATTTCCAATAGTTGCTGCATCATATTTTAATTTACTCATCATTTTGAATTCAACTTCTCCTCCAAAATAGTTAAAATACGGGGTGCCCTGAAAAATATCTCCTGCGTCAAATAGAAGTGTATTCGGATTTTCTTTTCTTACCTGTTCGATCAAAGAAGCCCTTCTAGCAACGCCTCCCAGATTTGGATAATTGGGATGATCAAATGAAAAAGGTTCAATATGGCTATGCACATCATTGGTGTGAAGAATAGTAATCTGTTTGGTATAATCCTGACTACAAGAAGATAAAGGTAATCCGCTTAAACCGATCAATGCACTTGTTCCTGCAGTATTTTTTATAAAATCACGTCGTTTCATCATTATTTAATTTTTATAAATCTTCCATCTAACTTTGCCTTGATCGTGTCTGTATCTTTCAGGTAATCTATAATGGCATCTCTAACTTTGTATTCTGTATCGTATAAATTAACAGGTTCTTTAAAAAAATCCATATGATCGCCTCCATGTTGTAAATAATCATGTGTCAAAACAAAATAATTTTTTGAAGGATCAAATGGTATATCATTAATTAAAATAGAACTTAATTTGTTATTGGTCATTTGAAGTTTCAGATGGGAAATTGGGTGAGCTTCTTTACTTTTTTGCAAATAATCAAAAAGAGCTTTTGTTTTTTTGCCAGATAATTCCACAATAACCAGTTTGTTTTCAAAAGGCATCAATTTGAAAATATTTTCAACAGTAATATCTCCTTTAGGGACCACTGTTCTTATTCCGCCATAGTTAAACAATGCAAAATCAATATTTTTACTTGTTTTTTTATGAAAGATAACATTTGCCTTTTCATAACAAATATCGGCATATAAATTTCCTAACGAACTTTCTAAGGGATTCTCTTTTCTGGTTAAAGTTGTTGGATTATAACATAAAAACGTATTGATCTTATTTTCTAAAGTATCCTTATAAGGTTGTATTGTTTTGAAAAAAACAGAATCAATTGGCAATTGTTCACTGATTTTCAGTCGTTTTCCCGTTATTTTATTTATATGTACAGGTTCTTTTTTGCATCCAAATAATAAGCCGGCAATTAGAAAGAAAAATAAATAATTCTTCATTATTTTATTTAGTTTTGTTACAGATTATGTAAAAGTAAATGAATTTAAAAGGAATAAAAAAAAATACAGCTCTAAAATATTTAATGAAACATCAAAATATTTTGGAACAGTCCCGGCAAAACAAACTTGAAAAAGTGAAAACTGTTGGTATATTGGCAGAGGAAGAGTTGTTCAAGGCTTATGATTTTACTAAAAAGTTAAGCAATGATCTTGGAATCAATATTTCTGATATAGAGGTTATGTTGTTCCAAAAAAACAGATCAGAAAAGAGTTTAGATCAGTTTGAATTTTTTAGTGAAAGATCCTTTAAAATGTTTGGAAAGGTCAAGGACAAGGATTTGAAATATTTTATAGAGAAAAAATTTGATATTTTGATCAATTATTGTCATCAGGATAATATTTATGCGCATATTGCGGCATTTCGGTCTAAGTCTAAAATGAAAGCCAGTTTTGAAAATAAAAATACTTCTTTTTATCATATATCAATTAATATTGCCGAAAATAAGATCAATACCTTCAATGAAGAAATTATAAAATACTTAAAGATTCTAAAACTGATTGTTTAAAATTAAACATTTTGTTATAAAGTAGATATAATTGTTTAGTTAATTCCCCAAATATCATACTTATTTATATTATTGCCTGATAAAATAAATATTAAGCAGGATGGAAAAATTTTATGGAACCGGTGTGGCTTTGGTCACTCCATTTGATATTAATGGAAAGGTGGATAATGTAGCTTTGAAAAAGTTGGTAAACTATCAGATTGAAAATGGAGTAGATTATCTGGTTGTTTTGGGAACTACTGCCGAAACGCCTACTTTATCGGGAGATGAGCAGCAGGATATTGTTGATTTTATTATTAAAATAAACAATAAAAGATTACCTGTAGTGTTGGGCATCGGTAATAATAATACGGCAGAGGTTCTTAAAAGTATTCAAAAGGTAAACACCAATGAAATTGATGCTATATTATCCGTTTCTCCATATTATAATAAACCAAGTCAGGAAGGGATTTACCAGCATTTTAAAGCTATCGCCGAGGTTAGCCCGTTACCGGTAATTCTTTATAATGTTCCACCAAGAACAGGTTCAAACATGATACCGGAAACAGTTATCAGGCTGGCAAATGACTTTGAAAATATTATTGGCATTAAAGAAGCTGCCGGTAATTTTGAACAGGTTTTAGAATTGATTAGAACCAAACCGAAGGATTTTTTAGTGATCTCAGGTGAAGATAAACTTGCTTTATCATTGGTTATGGCAGGAGGAGCAGGAGTGATAAGTGTGCTTGGTCAGGGGTTTCCTGAGCAATTTAGTAATATGATCCGATTGGGATTGCAAAGTAAAGTGAATGAAGCATATGATCTGTTTTACAAATTAAGTCCTGTAATAGATCTTATTTTTGAAGAAGGGAATCCTGTTGGAATAAAATCCTTATTAAATATTTTGCAAATTGGTCACAAGAATGTTAGGCTGCCTTTGGCAGAAGCTTCTGATGATTTACAACAAAAATTGATTACCTTTGCCGAAGATTTTAAATAAATAATTATGTTGTCAAAAAATGTTGAAAAAGCACTAAATAATCAAGTAAGATTAGAGGCGGAATCTTCTCAAATATATTTATCAATGGCATCCTGGGCAGAATCTCAGGGATTTGAAGGAGTTGCAACTTTTATGTATGCTCATAGTGATGAGGAAAGACAGCATATGTTAAAAATTGTAAAATTCATCAATGAAAGAGGAGGGCATGCGATCGTATCCAATTTAGATGCTCCACCTTTGTCATTTGGTGAGTTAAAAGAGATGTTTAAGACTCTTTTTGATCATGAAGTAATGATCTCTCAAAAAATAAATGATCTTGTTGAAATTACCTTACAGGAAAAAGATTATGCTACACATAATTTCTTACAATGGTATGTGTCTGAGCAAATAGAAGAGGAGTCCTTAGCCAGAAATATTTTAGATAAAATTAGTTTGATCGGTGATGATAAGGGTGGTCTGTATCTGTTTGATAATGACGTAAAAATGCTTACTGCAAACGAAACTCAGATATAGAAATTTATCGATATTTTATTGTTTTATATTTTTTCTTAGTGTTTATAGGTGTTATAAGAGAGAATTTATTTTAATCATCTATTGAAAATAAATTTTTAATAGTTCATTATATATATTAATTTTGCCAGATGCAAAAAATCAAAAATTTTCTAATCCTGTTATTGGTATTAATTGTATTTAGCTCATGTAGTGAGTACAGTAAAGTACTGAACAAGGGGTTAAATACAGATAAATATAAATTAGCTGTTAAGTATTATGACAAAGGTGATTATAAGAAATCTATCGCCCTGTTCGAAAAATTGGTTGGTCCGTATGCAGGAAAACCTCAGATGGAGCGAATTCAATATATGATAGCAAATGCCTATTATGAAACAGGCGATTATAGCTTATCATCTTATTATTTCTCTAAATTTTTAACTAACTATCCTAAAAGTACCAAGGTAAATGAGGCAGCCTTTTTAAGTGCAAAGAGCTATTATCTTGCTTCTCCTAAATACAGTTTAGATCAACAGGATACGGATAAAGCTTTAGCAGCATTTCAGGATTATATTGACAGATATCCAAACTCTGAACTGGCAGTAGAAGCGAACAAATACTATAAGGATTTGGTATTCAGATTAGAAAAAAAAGATTTCGAAGTTGCAAAACAGTACTATCACATGGAAAAGTACAATGCAGCAATTACAGCCTTTGATACTTTTAATGAAGACCATTTAGGTTCAACATTAAAAGAGGATGCGATGTATCTAAAATTTAAAGCTTCTTTTGATTTAGGAATGAAGAGTGTTCTGGTAAAAAAAGAAAAGCGTTTAAAGGATGCGCAACTGGCATCAGCAAAATTTAAAAGAGCATTTCCAGAATCTGATAAATTAAAAGAAATTACACAACTGGATGATTATATAGAGAAAGAATTATTAAAGACAAGAGAATTATTTACAACAGTATCACAAAAATAAAATATATGAAAGATTATAAAAACACAGAGGCACCTGAAACTACGGTAACTTTTGACAAAACAAAAATTGAAGAGCCTACACATAATATTTATAAGGCAATTGCAATTATGTCAAAAAGAGCTTCTCAGATCAATGACGATTTGAAACATGAGCTAGTTGATAAGTTAGAAGAATTTGCCACATTTAATGATAGTCTTGAAGAGGTTTTTGAAAACAAAGAACAAATTGAAGTTTCGCGTTTTTACGAACGTTTACCAAAACCAACTGCAATGGCAGTAAAGGAATGGTTAGATGGTGAAATTTATTATAGAACTCCTGAAGAAGATTCAAATAACGAAACACTAGATTAATATGTCTGTTTTAAGCGGTAAAAATGTACTTCTCGGTGTATCTGCCGGAATTGCTGCTTATAAAACAGCTGGTCTGGTAAGACTTTTTATTAAAGCAGGAGCTAATGTGCAAGTTGTAATGACTCCTGCTTCCAAAGATTTTGTAACCCCGCTTACTTTATCCACACTGTCCCAAAATCCGGTTTATTCAACTTTTTATGATAAAAAAGATGATAATGGATTGTGGAATAGTCATGTAGATCTTGCCTTGCAGGCAGATCTAATGCTTATTGCCCCGGCAACTGCAAATACCATGGCAAAAATGGCTGATGGTAATGTTGATAATTTATTATTGGCAACTTATTTATCTGCCAAAGCAAAGGTTTATTTTGCCCCTGCAATGGATCTGGATATGTTCCAGCATCCATCGACCAAGCATAATATTCAAAAACTGCAGAGTTATGGCAATATTTTTATACCACCTGCAAGTGGATTTCTGGCAAGTGGTTTAATGGGGGAAGGCAGAATGGCTGAACCGGAAGATATCATTAAATTTATTGAAGATGATATGACGCAATCCCTTCCTTTAAAGGGAAAGAAAGTGATGATCACTGCAGGTCCAACTTATGAAGCGATTGATCCGGTTAGATTTATTGGAAATCACTCTTCGGGTAAAATGGGTTTTGCTCTTGCACAACAGGCCGCAAATATGGGTGCCGAGGTAGTTTTAATAGCTGGCCCGTCTGATGAGAAAATTAATTCCTCCTTTATAAATAGAATTAATGTTATTAGTGCTGATGATATGTATAAGGTTACTCATCAGTATTTTAAAGATATGGATATTGCAATTTTTGCTGCAGCTGTAGCTGATTATTCTCCGGCAGTGGTGGCAGGTCAAAAAATAAAGAAAAAAGATGCCTCTTTGCATATTGATCTGAAACCAACACAGGATATATTAGCATCAGTAGGAAAGATCAAAGAGCATCAGTATTTAGTTGGTTTTGCTTTGGAAACAAATGATGAACTGGAAAATGCAAAAAGTAAATTAAAGCGTAAGAACTTAGATCTGATCGTTTTAAATTCTTTGAAGGATAAAGGTGCCGGTTTTAAATTAGATACCAATAAGATCACTTTGATTGATTCGAATGAAAAAATCACATCCTTTGAGCTAAAATCAAAAAAAGAGGTTGCCTCAGATATATTTAAAGAAATAATAAAAAAGCTACATGTTTAAATACCTTGTATTATTATTGTTACTGTTTGGTGTTAAGACCAATGCACAAGAGCTGAATTGTGTTGTTAAGATCAATGATGCTGAGATCGGAGTTTCAAATAAACAGGTTTTTAGAACCATGGAAAGTGCAATTTTTGAATATATCAATAATACAAAATGGACAAATATTGCTTACCAGGAACACGAAAAGATCAATTGCTCATTAACAATCAATATTCTTGATAATCCATCAACCAATCAATACAAAGGTAGTTTACAATTGCAGGTTTCAAGACCGGTGTATAATTCAACTTATACCACATCTGTACTTAATTTTAATGATAATGATGTAAGTTTTAGTTACGAAGAATATCAGCCATTGGTTTATAATGAAAACAATTTTGATTCAAACCTGGTGTCTATTTTGACCTTTTATGTTTATACGATTCTGGGATTTGAAGCGGATACTTTTGGATATAAAGGTGGTGAAGAATTTTATAAACTTGCTGAGAATGTGGTAAATGTAGCGCAACAGGGTGGCGCAACCGGATGGAAAAAAATTGATGGTAATAATACGAGATATGCATTAAATGAAAATTTATTATCTCCTGTTTATGAGCAATATAGAAAAACACTCTATGAATATCATTTACACGGACTTGATAGACTGGTTGATGATAAAAGAGGAGGTAAAGAAAATATTGCACAATCTATTGTTGATTTACAGAAATTATATAATGATAGGCCAAATACTTTTTTGATTCGTGTGTTTATGGATACAAAAAGTGATGAAATTGTTGATGTTTTTTCTGATGGTCCAAAGATCAATATTACTGAATTGAGGGACGTATTGTCAAGAATATTTCCGTCCTTTGATTCAAAATGGAGCGATATTAAGATTTAAAATTTTACCTTTCATTTTTTTAAATTAATATTGTATAATCTACTTAATTTACCATTGTAATTTAACAAATGCTTACAACTCTTTCTATAAAAAATTATGCTTTAATTGAAAATTTAAATGTTACTTTTCATAACGGTTTTTCTACAATAACCGGTGAAACTGGAGCAGGTAAATCTATTCTGTTAGGAGGATTAGCTCTTGTACTGGGCAAAAGAGCAGATGCTTCTTTGGTTTATAATAAAGATAAAAAATGTATTATTGAAGCCGAATTCGATATTGAAAATTACAATTTAAATTCTTTTTTTGATCAGGAAGATCTTGATTATGAGTCAATAACAACTATCAGACGAGAAATTCTCCCCAATGGTAAATCAAGAGCATTTATCAATGATACACCTGCAACTTTAACGGTATTAAATGCTTTGAGTGAGCAATTGATCGATATACATTCACAGCACGAAACACTTCAATTAGCCGATCGTGATTTCCAATTTCAAATTGTGGATGCACTTGCGAAAAATGATTCATATTTAACTGCTTATTCAAAAAACAGGATTTTATATAAAGATCTGTTAAATGATATGGATATGTTGATCAAGGATCAAAACAAAGCAAAGGAAGCATATGACTATAATCTGTTCTTGCTAAATGAGCTGGAAGATGCAAAGTTAAAAGAAAATGATCAGGTGGAACTGGAGGAAAGATCTGATAAATTATCTCATATAGAGGAAATTAAGCAAAGCATTACCGAATCTGTTCAAATTGCAGATGAAGAGCAGATTGGATTAAAAGATCTGTTTTCCCGAATCAATTCCACTATGGGTAAAATAACCACCTATGCCGAAACCTATCAGCAATTATATGAAAGGTTGAATAGTATTTCCATTGAGTTGACAGATATCATAGATGAACTAGAAAATGAGAACGAAAATTTAGTATATAATCCTTTTGAACTGGAAAAAACGAATGAACAATTGCAAATTATTTATAGTTTACAAAAAAAACATGCTGTTGAATCTATCAATAGCTTACTTGAAATTAAAGATTCATTAAAATTAAAAGTAGGTATTGTTGAAGGGGCGTCGGATGTTATTCATACAAAAAAAAAGGAAATTGAGAAAGTTGAAAAAGAATTAGATCAATTAGCTCTTAAAATTCATAATAACAGAAAAAAGGCAATTCCGGTTTTTATTAAAATGTTAGAATCTATCTTGTTACGGTTAGAGATGAAAAATACCAGATTTTCCATTGTTCTATCCACAACAGATCAATTCTTATTTAACGGAAAAGATTTGATGTTGTTTAAAATCTCAGCAGATAAAGGCAGAACTTTTGAGAGTTTAAAAAAGGCAGCATCCGGAGGTGAAATGTCACGAATTATGCTGGCTGTAAAAACAATTATGTCAAAATACACCAAATTACCAGCCATTGTATTTGATGAGATTGACACCGGTGTTTCAGGAGAAGTTTCTAACAAGATTGCCGAACTGATGATAGAAATGAGTTCAAATATGCAGGTTATTTCCATTACACATCTTCCTCAGATTGCAGCCAAAGGAAATCAGCATTATAAGGTTTTTAAAGAAGAACAAAACAAATCTATACATTCAAATATCAAGCTTTTGAAGGAAGAAGAACGTATTCATGAACTTGCTGAAATGCTTGGTGGAAAGAGCATTAGCAAAACAGCAATTGATCATGCAAAACAATTGTTGCATTAATCAAAAAGGCATTCCTATGGGCAGAGCCCATAGGTAACCGCTGAAATGTCATCCCCGGCGAGGGGATATGAATAAAAATTTTAATACGATAAGTTAAAGAGTAGAAATGGTTTGATAGTTCTGACCTGGATCGGAGCCATTTCAAGGAATTTTTATTTACTATATTTGCAAACAATTAAAATTTAGATTACTAATAAAATAACATATTATGTATAATTTACTAAAAGGTAAAAAAGGTATTATTTTTGGAGCTTTGGATTCAAAGTCCATCGCGTGGAAAGTTGCAGAAAGAGCTCATGAAGAAGGAGCAACATTTGTATTGACAAATGCTCCGGTTGCTTTAAGACTTGGAACAATTTCTGAATTGGCCGAAAAAACAGGATCTCAAATAATACCTGCTGATGCTACATCTATTATGGATCTGGAAAATTTAGTTGACCAGGCTATGGAAGTATTAGGTGGTAAAATTGATTTTGTTTTGCATTCTATTGGTATGTCGGTTAACGTACGAAGAGGAAATCACTATACAAATCAGGATTACAATTTTACAAAAACCGGCTGGGATGTATCAGCGTTGTCTTTTCACAGAGTAATGAGTGTATTGTATAAAAAAGATGCCATGAAAGAATGGGGTAGTATTGTTGCGTTGACCTATATGGCTGCACAGCGTGTATTTCCTGATTATAATGACATGGCAGATAATAAAGCATATTTAGAATCGGTTGCTCGTAGTTTTGGATATTTCTTCGGTAGAGATAAAAATGTTAGAGTGAATACGATATCTCAATCGCCAACTCCTACAACTGCTGGTAGTGGTGTAAAAGGTTTTGATGGTTTTGTCGCTTACGCGGAAAAAATGTCACCTCTAGGAAACGCAACGGCTTTGGAATGTGCAGATTATACGATTAGTTTATTTTCTGACCTTACTAAAAAAGTCACACTTCAAAATTTATTCCACGATGGAGGTTTTTCAAATATGGGAATTAGTTCAGCCATCATGGATGATTTTATGAAAGAGTACGAAGTAAAAGAAGAGGAACTTAAAAAGAAAGATAAAAAATAAGAGGTTTTATTTTGCAAAATATATGGAGAGGTAATTTTTTAATTATCTTTTTTTTTGTCTTGAATATTTTATAAAATTATGAGGATTGTCACTTTTTTTTAATTTTAAAATTATATTTTTGAAAATCTTAAAAAATAAATATCATTATATGAGACCACTAAAAATTATTGTGCTGGCAAAACAAGTACCTGATACCAGAAATGTTGGTACGGATGCAATGAAGCCTGACGGTACGGTTAACAGAGGAAAGCTGCCGGTTATTTTTAATCCGGATGATTTGCATGCATTGGAGTTGGCACTGAATATCAAGGATAGAATTCCGGGAACGGAAGTAACTATTTTAACAATGGGTCCAAAAAGAGCGGCAGATATCATTAGAGAAGGCTACTACAGAGGTGCTGATAATGGTATCATGATCTCAGATAAGAGATTTGGTGGAGCAGATACCCTTGCAACAAGTTACACGCTTGTAAAGGGAATTCAAAAGTTATCACCATATGATCTGATTCTTGGTGGCAGACAGGCAATTGATGGGGATACCGCACAGGTTGGTCCACAATGTGCTGATAAATTAAAAATTCCTCAGATCACTTATGTAGATGAGATCATATCCTTTTCGGATAACGAGATTATTGCGAAAAGACGACTGGAAAAAGGTGTGGAAACCGTTTCATCACCATTTCCATGTTTGATGACGGTTCATGAATCTTCTCCTGTTTGCAGATCCAGACATGCAAAGAATGTGATGAAATTTAAATATGCCAGAACCGGTACAGAATTGAAGTCAAAAACAACCGATGAACTGACTCGTACTTTACATGAAAAAAGGCCTTATTTAACAATTCCGGAATGGGGTGTGGAAGATATTGACGCCGAAATGGAAAAGATTGGACTAGCAGGATCTCCTACAAAAGTGAAATCTGTTGAGAGCATTGTATTAACAAGTGATGAAAATAAAATTTTGAGTGATTCAGATGGAGATATTGAAATGATGATCAAAGAATTAATTGAAAATCATACAATAGGTTAATAATTGAATTAAAAGTTAAAGAGAATTACATTTAAGAATAAAATTATGAAGAGTGTATTTGTTTATTGTGAAGTGGAAGACCAAAAAGTAGCTGAGATTAGCCTGGAATTACTTTCGGCCGGAAAACGACTCGCTGAAAAGTTGGGATGCCCGATGGAAGCCATGGTTTTTGGTGCAAATTTAAAAGGTATTGAATATCAGATTGCACCGTATGGTGTCGATAGGATCCATGTTGCTGATGATACCCGTTTGGAACCTTTTAGAACACTTCCTCATGCTGCTCTGGCAACGGATATATTAAAAAAAGAAGATCCTCAAATAGTTTTGTTTGGGGCGACATCAGTAGGTAGGGACCTTGCGCCCAGACTAGCCTCAGTTTTAAACTGCGGATTAACAGCTGATTGTACGATCCTTGATATTGGAGATCACTTCGTAAAAAAAGAGAAGAAAGAGTATAAAGATCTTTTATATGCTATTCGTCCTGCTTTTGGTGGTAGTATCATGGCAAATATTATCAATTGGGACATGCATCCTCAAATGGCTACCGTGAGGGAGGGAGTTATGAAAAAGGAGATCTTCGATGAAAATTATAAAACAGAAGTAGTTCCTATTGAGGTAAATGATATTGTTCAGGAAGAAGATTTTATCGTAAAGATCATTGAACGTCATATAGAAGAATCAGATGTAAACCTTAAAGAAGCACCAATCATTGTTGCGGGAGGTTATGGAGTAGGATCTAAAGAAAGCTTTAAATCTTTAGAACAACTGGCAGATCTGTTAGGTGGTGAAGTAGGAGGGTCCAGAGCAGCAGTGGATGCAGGATTTATTGATCATAACAGACAAATCGGTCAAACAGGAGTTACAGTTCGTCCGAAATTATACATAGCTGCCGGAATTTCGGGAGCAATACAGCACACAGCAGGAATGCAGGATGCATCTCTTATTATCTCAATCAATAATGATCCGGATGCCACAATGAACAAACTGGCAGATTATGTAATTATAGGAGATGTGCAGGAAGTAGTTCAAAAAATGATCAAATATTATAGAAAGAATGCTAAGTAATTCTACTCCCGATAGCTATTGGGATGAGAGGGTTAGGAGTGTGTATTAGAATATACCGCATAATTAATTAGCAAAAATAAACTTATAACAAAATCAATAAAATGGATAATTTTTTTAAAGATACACCAGATTTTAAATTTCATTTGGAACATCCCATCGTACAAAAGATTGTACAATTAAAAGAGAGAGATTTCTCAGATGCCGAAAAATATGATTATGCACCATCCAATTTTGAAGATGCCATTGATTCCTATGAAAAGGTATTGGATATTGTAGGAGATATTTGTCATGATACAATCGCTCCAAATGCAGAATCTGTTGATTTAGAAGGTCCACATATTGAAAATAATGAAGTGGTTTATGCAAAAGGAACTTCAGAGAATTATGCAGCTTTACACGAAGCAGGTTTGATAGGTATGTCATTACCCAGAAAATATGGGGGTTTAAATTTTCCATTGCTTCCTTATGTGATGGCAGGGGAGATGATCGCCAGGTCAGATGCAGGATTTGCTAATATATGGGGATTACAGGATTGTGCAGAAACCATTCATGAATTTGGTTCGGAAGAACAAAAAGATCGATTTTTACCAAGATTCAATCGAGATGGAGTTACTGCAGCGATGGTTCTTACAGAGCCAGATGCAGGTTCTGATCTGCAATCTGTAAAACTTCGTGCTACCTATGATGAAGAGAATAAGACATGGAAATTAAACGGTGTAAAAAGGTTTATTACCAACGGTGATGCTGATATTTCATTGGTTTTAGCAAGATCAGAAGAAAATACAGCGGATGCCAGAGGATTGTCTATGTTTATATATGACCGAAAACATCATGCTTTAGAAGTACGGCATTTAGAGAAAAAACTGGGAATAAAAGGTTCACCAACCTGTGAACTTGTTTTTAAAGATGCACCGGCTGAATTAGTTGGAAATGAGCGATTTGGGTTGATAAAATATGTAATGGCTTTGATGAATGCTGCTCGTTTAGGTGTTGGAGCTCAATCTGTTGGACTTGCGGATGCAGCTTATCGTGAAGCTATAAAATATGCAGAAGAAAGAGCTCAGTTTGGAAAAGAGATCATTCATTTCCCTGCTGTTTATGAGATGTTAACCAATATGAAAGTTAAAATTGATGCATTGCGTTCTCTTCTTTATGAAACAACTATGTTTGTGGATATCACTAAAGTTTATGAGGAAGTAAAACAAGAAAGATCTTTGCTTAAAGAAGAGCGAATGGAGATGAAAAACTTCGCAAAACTGGCGAATGTATTTACACCATTGATTAAGTTGGTTGCCAGTGAAGCTTCTAATATTATAGCCTATGATTCCTTACAAATTCATGGAGGAACCGGTTTTATGAAAGATTTTCCAATCGAAAGAATTTATAGAGATGCAAGGATCACATCCATTTATGAAGGAACAACACAATTACAGGCAGTTGCAGCAATTAAAGGTGTAACTACAAATGTTTTCTTAGATCAGATCAAAAAATATGATGATGAGGTGGTGGGTAACGAAACATTGAAAGGATATTTGCAGGAAATGACTAAAGATTATGAGATGATCACCCAAAAAGTTGTAAGTATAAATTATCCTGATTATCAGGATTTTCATGCCAGAAGACTGGTAGAAATGGCAGGAAATATCATCATGGGATATTTATTGCTTCTAAATAGTCAGCGTAATGAGAAATTTAGCAGATCAGCAAAATTATTTATTGGTTTGGTGCGTTCAGAAAACAAAGAAAAATTTGATTATATCCAAAATTTTGAAATGGAAAATTTAGAATTGTACAAAGGTTGTTTGGATTTGGCACCATCAAAAACTGTAGAATAATAATCAAATATAGTTAATTATAATACTATAAAGGCTTGATCATAATTTTGATTAGGCCTTTTTGTACTCTAAGATTAGAGCACTTTTTTATTTTGTTTTTTCATCAAGGAAAAAATGAAATACCTGTCCGGTATAAGGACATAAAACAAATATTCCATTTAAATGGTAGTAGAACTATTATTTAGGAATAAAATAAAGGATGGAATTTTCATAAAAAAGTTTAACTTTGGAAAGTAAAAAATTCAATCTGTGGAGTTACATTTTTCTGTAATCATACCAATTTATAATCGTCCCGAAGAACTTTTAGAGCTTTTAAATAGTTTGTCAGATCAAAAGTTTGATGAACCTTATGAAATTATTATTGTAGAAGACGGATCTCAATTAAGATCTGATAAAGTTATAGAGCAATTCAGTGGATTAAATATTAAATACTTTTTTAAAGAGAATTCAGGACCGGGTGACAGTCGTAATTACGGAATGCAAAATGCTTCCGGAAATTATTTTATCATATTGGACTCTGATTGTATCCTGCCAGATGTCTATCTGAACGAAGTTGATTCTGCGTTGCAAAATAGTTTTACAGATGCCTACGGAGGAGCAGATGCTGCACATGAATCCTTTACTGTTATTCAGAAAGCTATCAATTATAGTATGACTTCTCTGTTAACAACGGGTGGTTTAAGGGGTAGTGATAAAGTAAAAAGTAAATTCCAACCCCGTAGTTTTAATATGGGGATCTCAAAAAAGGCTTTTGTACAGACAAAAGGATTTTCAAAACAACACTTTGGAGAAGACATTGACCTTACATTTAAATTGTGGGAGTTTGGTTTTGAAACGCAGTTTATACCAAAAGCTTTTGTATATCATAAACGTCGTACTTCCTGGGAACAGTTTTTTAAACAAACTTTTAATTTTGGTGCAGCCCGCCCCATTTTGAATAAAATGCATCCGGGATCAGCAAAGACCACCTATTGGTTTCCTTCAATTTTTATTTTAGGATTTATACTATCTATACTTTTAGTTTTTATTGGGAATGGTTTTTTATGGATCTTTTATGGGATTTATTTTACTGTAATTTTTGTTGATTCTGTCTATAAAAATAGATGTAAAAATAAATTATGTATTGAATCTGTTATAATTGGTTTTAATTCTATCATCGCAACTTTGGTACAATTCTTTGGTTACGGATCTGGTTTTTTACGATCTTTCTTTCGATTGAATGTTTTGAATAGTTCAAAAGAAATGACTTTTCCAAAAATGTTTAGGTAAATATATGGAGTAATCTTAGGTCAGATTTGATTTATTATAATTAATTAATTAATGGTAGTTTTGTATCCTACTAAAATTAATATTCATGAAAAAATACATTTCCACTTTTTTATTGGTCATATTATTTTATGGCTGTAGTACTGTTCCAATTACAGGAAGAAAACAAATTTCTTTGGTTACAACAGATCAGGTTTTACCGGCTAGTTTGGCTAAATATGCCAAAGAATTAAAAGAACAACCTTTGTCAAAAGATAGGGAGAAAACGGCCATGGTTAAAAATATAGGTAACAATCTGGCTGCTGCAGTAGATAAATTTTTAAGGGAAAACGGTAAATCTGCTGAGGCAGATGCTTATCAATGGGAATTTAATTTATTTGAAAACAAAGAAGAGAATGCCTGGTGTTTACCAGGGGGAAAAGTGGCAGTTTATTCTGGTTTACTCCCAATTTGTAAAAATGAAGATGGTTTGGCGGCAGTTATGGGGCATGAGATAGCACATGCTTTTGCACATCATGGAGAAGAAAGAATGTCTGAAGGAATGTTGGCTCAATTGGGTGGAATTGCGGTAGCAGTTGGAACTGCAAATGATGATCATGCAGCAATTTGGAATATGGCTTATGGATTGGGAACAGGTCTCGGTATGCTCGCTTTTAGCCGAACCCATGAAAAAGAAGCAGATGAATTAGGTATGGTATTTATGATCATGGCAGGTTATGATCCGGAAGAAGCAATTCATGTATGGGAAAGAATGGCTGCCAGAAACAAATCACACCCACCTGTTATTTTAGCGACACATCCATCTGATCAACAAAGAGTGAATGATCTAAAGGCATTTTTACCCAAGGCGAAGGAGTATGCCAGAAAATATATGTGAGTTGGGGGTTGATTATGATCAAAAGATCTTTTTGACCTCGTTTTTTAGATAAGAAAGAGCCACCTTTGTGGGATTATTATTTTCTATACTTTCTTTTAATATTTTTTCTCTCAATTTTTCTGCAGTTTCTACTTCTGTATTTGCAGCAGCAGTCCGAATGATTTGACCTAATGCATTTTTTGAGGTTACAACAGCATTCCAGCAATCATTTGTTACATAGATCTGTTGTGCAAGATTATGTTCAAATTCCTGTTCTATATTAAGAATCAGTTTATTAAGATAATTGATGGAATCACTACCGGAAGGTTTTACCCGAATCAATAGTTTTTCCGGAGAAATTCTTTCTAAAAAAAGAGCCAGTCTTTCATATGCCTGCAAACGAATCGGTAATGCTAATTTTTGTTTTTCTTTTCGCAATAAATAATTACGTCGTTTATTTTCATTCTCAATTTGGTATTTAAAAAAATACATTGCCACCAAACCAGTTATAATTGAGGGTATTGTATAACTAAGGATTTCTAAAATTTTATCTATATCCATAATATTATTTAATAAAAGTCAAAAATATGCTATGTTTTTTACTGTTGCAATAAATATTTTGCTAAAAATGATAATTGTCATTAAAACCTCCATTTGATGCTTGTACTTTTGCATATGATTAATAATTCAAACATATTGTAAAAAATGTTACAAGTTGGAGTAATGTTTATTGCTGATAAAATGAATTAATGATTTAAAATTTTTACTAACAATAAATTAACTATTATGCTTAACAAATTATCTAAATTAGTATTTTTATTATTTACTTCGGTTGCCATTGCGCAAACGGGGCATTTAATGCAGGGCGTTGGCGCTGTGAACATGTCAATGGGTGGAGCCGCAACGGCACAACCATTGGATATTAGTGGTGCAATGCAATGGAACCCTGCTGCACTATCTGTTTTTGATGGTAGCAGATTTAAATTAGATGTAGGTATGTTCAAAGGAACACCAACATTGTATTCAACAATAGAAGCAGGAGCTATGGGGCCTGGAAATCCTCCGATGACATTAGATGGTTCTACTGAAAGTGAATTAGGTTATATGCCAATGCCTGCTTTAGCTTTTGCCTGGGGTAAAGCGGATAGCAAGCACACCTTTGGTATTTCAATTTTTGGAGAAGGTGGTTTTGGTGTTGATTTTCCAGAGGAAACTAATCTTCCTGGGACGGGAAATTTTGATCCTAGTAAGCCAACAAATCCAATTAACTATCCTCAAAGTATGGGCGGTTTTGGACATTTAGAATCTTCTTTTATGCTGATGCAGGTTAGTTTTACATGGGCATATCAAATTTCTGATAAATTTTCTATTGGTGTTCAGCCAACTTTTAATTATCAGTCATTAGAATTATCTCCAAACCCATTGGCAAATCCTAATGCTTCAGGTTATTCTAAAACTGATGGTGCTGCTTCAGCTATAGGATACGGTGGTCAGTTTGGATTGTTTTTCGATTCACAAAATGGTTTTAAATTAGGTGCGTCTTATAAAACTCCTCAGTTTATGAATGAATTTGAGTTTGATAATGTTTATCAAAATGGTGAAACAGGAACAAATTCTTTTACTATGGGTGTTCCAGCAATTTACTCAGTAGGTTTAGGATATTCCAAGGGAATTATTGATTTTGCTTTAGATTATCGTTATGTAGATTATGCAGGTACTGAAGGTTTTGAAAAAACTGGATGGACACAGTATGGTGCAGTTGAAGGATTTGGATGGGAAAGTATTTCAATAGTTTCAGCAGGTTTACAGTTAAAGGCAATCAAAAAAGTGCCTTTACGTTTTGGTTATACCTATAGTACAAACCCAATCAATGAAGAATTGGTTTTCTATTCTACGCCAGCAACAGCTATTATAGCGCATGCTTTCCAGTTTGGATTTAGTATCTTGTTTAGTGATGCATTTTCTTTAGATGCTGTTTATCATTATGGAATGAGTGATGGTGAAACTGAAGGAAAAATGCTTAATCCTATGATGGCAAGTCCAAGTAATCCTTTAGGGGCTATGGAAAATACAAGAGTGGCTTATGATATGAATACTCAATTATTTATGTTAGGTCTTAATTTTACCTTTGGTGGAAAGGATACAGATGGTGATGGTATTAAAGATAAAAACGATTCTTGTCCGGAAGTTCCAGGTTTAGAGCAATTTAATGGTTGTCCTGATACGGATGGAGATGGTATCCAGGATTCAGCTGATACATGTCCTGATGTTGCTGGTTTAGCAAAATTTAACGGTTGCCCTGATACAGATGGTGATGGTTTTCCTGATAAAGAAGATCTTTGTCCTACAGTTGCCGGTTTAGAGCAATTCAATGGTTGCCCTGATACAGATGGTGATGGTGTAATGGATTCAATGGATAAATGCCCTAATGAAGCTGGTGAAATTGACAATGAAGGTTGCCCGGTTTTAGATACAGATGGAGATGGTATTGTTGATTCTATGGATAAGTGTCCTAATATTCCTGGTGTAGCTGTAAATGATGGTTGCCCTATAGTAACAGAAGAAGTTCAAAAACAGATCACCGATTTGGCAAGAGCAATTTTCTTTAATGTAAATAAATTTACTTTTACAGAAGAAACTCAGGTAAGACTTGTAAAAATTACCAGTATTTTAGATCATTATAAAACAATCAACTTTACGGTTGAAGGACATACAGATGATACAGGTAGTGCAGAATATAATAAGAAATTATCTCAAAAACGTGCTGTTGCAGTAAGAGATTATCTTGTTGAGCATGGTTTCCCTGCTGATAAAATTACAGCAATAGGATATGGTGAAGAAAAACCAATTTGTCCTACTAAAACTAAAAAATGCAGACAGGCAAACAGAAGAGTAGATATATTCTCTGAAAATGCAACAAGATAAATAATAATTCTTTTATCTAAATTTTAAAACCGCCGAAAGGCGGTTTTTTTAGTAAAACTATTATTTTGATAGGTTCTCTCATTTTGCAGAAAATTACTAAGCATTCAAAAACTTGATTTGGGAAGAGTTGGCATTCAAGAATTTGATGTTCTAAAGAAAATAAAACCTTAGTAAAACCGAGAAGTTGAGAGCTTGCTCGAAAATCACTCGGCTGCACTTAGTTTTTATAAAATTTAGGTTATTAAATTCTTGTAAGCCATGACTTTTTTGGTTCGTTTTTTTGTCACTAAAAAAATGAACAAACAAAATGAAGGAATAATTCTATAGTCTTCGAGTATCTTTCAGATGTCATATTGAATGAAGAATTTTGTGTTTGTTCCCAGTATTTTGATGGAATCCTTTCTAATTGATAAATCCTAAAATATTTGTTGTCGTGATAATTATTGGATCTATTTCGCTGAATAAGGGGAATCTTTACTAATTATCAAGCTCTTTGATTGATTTCAATATTATTAGGATGGAATATGCAATGAGGTTTGACAACTTTTATTTGCCAGTAACTATTAAGCATCGTATTTTTGAATTATTAAAAATAAAATGTGAATACTTACCTCAACGAA
>JAOZTG010000184.1:4441-5943 GCA_029939235.1 Flavobacteriaceae bacterium | reverse complement strand
TCAGAGATTTATTTATTAGATTCATATTTACTTGTATTTTTTTGTTTCAACTTAGTGTAACTGTACACTGTTTTAAAACTATATAATTTCAATAATAAACAGTTGTTATTTTGGCTTACTAATGTGCAATAATTTTCTTGTTTATTGTACTGTTTATTGATGTTTTTCATCTTTTTACTAGTCTTAATTTTCTGATATATTGATTAATACTTTTGGAGACTTTCCGCCAAATTGAAACTCAATAGCCTATTCTCAAGTTTGAATAATTCTATGAAGAAAACACCAGATCTAAATAATAGAAAGCCAGTTTTCCAAATAAGTCGCAAACTTTATCGATTCAAAAAATTATTATCCACCAAAAAGAAATCAATACCCAATGCTGCTTTGCCTTTTACTCTTTGGGCATTTAGATTAGTGCCTTTGAAAACAAATTTAAGGATAAATGCATTGTCAACCGGGTCATTTTCACCAAAGTCGATATATGGATTTGTAACTCCTCCATGGTTTGAATATAAATCCTGTGATGCCTTAAGCTTATCATTTATGTAAATATCGTAGGTTCCACAGTTTTTGCCAACGGCAGCACATATTTGGATTTTAGATTTCTCAAACTGTTCGGTAAGCTTAATTTCTACAAAGTCACCTTCATTTTTAAACCAAATATTTTTCATTTCACCGTTGCTTATCTCGCCCCACATGGCAATTTTTGCGTGATTTTCTTTAACGGCTTTACTTTTGGTTGAAATCGTTAAATTCTCAGCCTCTAACGCACCATCAACAATATATTGTGCTTGCTTGGCTGCCTCCACTTTTTGCTGAAGTCCCTTTATTGTAGGGAGCTTCATTGAAGCCATTTCAGGTAGTGGCTTGCGATTATATGTAACTCCTGGAATACCATACCAAAAAGTAGTTTGCGAATATTGTAAAAAGTGCCAACGTTGGCGCGTTCCACACGATGATTCCATATCAAAATCAATTTTACGTTGGAACGGAATTGCATCCAAAGAGCGAGTTCTTGTACAAACATTGTATCCCATTGA
Organism: Flavobacteriaceae bacterium; assembly: GCA_029939235.1. GTDB lineage: Bacteria > Bacteroidota > Bacteroidia > Flavobacteriales > Flavobacteriaceae > Lutimonas. Next base: position 4,903 of record JAOZTG010000184.1, on the reverse strand, counting down.
ACGCGGTTGACCAACTATTATATTTCCTAAAAATGGTTTTGAAAACTGATCGGCCGGAGTGGGAACAATACCACCTGCCCAACCATAATAATCTTCCGTACCCCTTCCAAAATGCGAAGGAAAGTTACGATCAAAATCATCATCAACATAAATTTTCTCATCGCCTTCGCCCCACCAGCCTTCGCGTGGATTAAGGACTGACCACTGGTCGCCAACAACTACTCCTTTTCCATCAGCCGAAAGAAAATTCCAGTCGAAAAGTGGAAAAGTTGGAGTGGGTTCGTCCATTCGCCACGAAGCATAAAAATGCATACTATTATCATCCCAATTGTATTTATCATTTATCACATTCACACTTACGTCAACACTCTCATCCCAAATATTTTTTAGCGAAATTGATCCATTTTCCTTGTAAGGCATCATCCAGCGACAAACCATAGTTCCGTCCTCTTTTACAGAACG
>JAOZTG010000184.1:0-4341 GCA_029939235.1 Flavobacteriaceae bacterium | reverse complement strand
CCCTTTAGTCCCGGATAGTTGTCGGGAGGGGTGAAAAATCATTGAATTCAAATTTAAACCCATTAACTTATTGATATTTACAGACAAAGCAGGCTCCAAGTGAAACTCTGGATATTTAAAAGGTAATCCCGTAATTCAAATATTTAAAGATCCATTTGCAGAACACCATAATGTGAGGAATGATCCACCACCTCCCCATCTTTGATAAGGATCAACTGTGGTGATTGATGTGGTATATCAAACTTACGGGCTATTAAATTAGATATACTTCTATATTTTAAAAGATCTAAAAAATAGAAATGATATGCATCCATTTCATCACTAAGTTTATTTTCAAACTTTCTTAAAACCATTGCACTAATTCCGCAACTTGTACTGTGTTTGAAAAGCAAAACAGGTTTTATTTTTGAAGCAATCAATATTTCTTCCAATTGATTCTCATAAGTCAATAAAATCCTGCCGATTGCAGAATGATCATTCTCTGTTCTTTTAAAGTATTTTTGAAACATAAATATTATTGTTCTACTATTATTTTATGGAAGAAGTGCGTGTTAAAAATCGTTATAGCTCTAAATCTAGGAAATATGATTTAATTCAATAACTGTAATTTCAGGACGAATCCCTGCTCTTCCTGGAAAACCTATATAGCCAAAACCTCTGTTTACATACAAATATTGTTTTGCTTCTTCATACAATCCTGCCCATTTAGGATAAATATATTTTATCGGACTCCATTTAAAACCCGGTATCTCGATACCAAACTGCATACCATGTGTATGTCCTGCTAAAGTAATATCAAAATGAGTTTTATGAGAAACTACTTTTTTAGAAAAATGTGTTGGATCATGCGACATTAAAATTTTAAAAGGAATATCTTCCACTCCTTTAAGTGCCTTATCCAGATCTCCTCTTTGTGGAAATGGTGGCTTTCCCCAATTCTCAACACCAATAATTGCAATACTTTCTCCGTTCTTTGAAAGCGTAATATTTTCATTGTTGAGTAATTGAAAATTCATTTGTTTCTGATATTCAAACATACGATCCATGTTCTTTTTTTTATCTTCAACAGAATTCCATTCCTTGTAATCACCGTAATCATGATTACCTAAAACAGAATAAACACCATGTTTTGATCTTAATCTTTTAAAAACATCTATAAAAGGGATCGTTTCCCTTGAATCATTATTGACCAGGTCTCCGGTAAAGAGAATCACATCTGCATTTTGGTCGTTGATCAGATCGATCCCTTTATTGATCTCCTCTAAACTATCAAAACTACCTGTATGAATATCAGAAATCTGAACAATCTTAAATCCATTAAAGGATCGAGGAAGGTTTTTAAATACTAATTGAATATCACTGATCTTAAAGTCATACCTGCCTTTGACAACCCCATAGATCATAGAAGTAAAAGGAATTCCGGCAACGATCAAACCCGATTGACGAATAAATTTTCTTCTTCCGGGTGCTATGATATTATTTGCTTTTTTTGAAAATAAATTCCGTAAAGTTGCAAAAAACAGTTCTAAAATTCTGAGAATATCCTCAAAAAGAATAAAAACTATAAAAAATAATTTAAACACAAAAAAGGAGAAGAAGAACCCAATAAATAAATTTGGAATAAAAAACGATACAAGGGGCTTTTCAGTAAAATTTGTATATAAAAAATAGAATCCAATATAAGCCAGAAATACAGAAAAGAAGTATAAATACTTATAAACTTTGCTGAATTTACTTTTATTTATACTTCTTCTTAAAGCAAAATAAACATATACATCCATCAATAGAAGTACCAGGATGAGAATATATTTACTTATGGAAAAGTTTCTTATTGACATTAAATTTTTCTACGTTTTCTTTCTGCCCGAATCAATTCTAACTCTCTGTTTGTCTGCCCCGCAACAGAGGTGTTTTCTTCGGCTCTTCTAATCAAATAAGGCATCACATCTTTTACCGGACCAAAAGGTAAATATTTTGTAACATTATAACCTTCTTTGGCAATATTAAAACTGATGTTATCACTCATTCCATATAATTGACCAAACCATAAACGATCATCTGTTTTTGCATATTCAGACTTATCGATCATATCCATCAAATATTTTGAGCTCTCTTCATTATGTGTACCGTTAAAAATAGCCATGTCTTCTAAATTAGCAAACATATAATTCATAACCTCATTATAATTTTTATCGGTTGCAGCTTTATCTTTACAGATTGGATCCAGATATTTTTTTTCATCAGCTCTTTCCCGTTCTTTCTCCATATAAGCTCCTCTCACAAGTTTCATACCAATTTTAAAACCTTTTAAATTAGCTCTGGAATGTAATCTCTTTAAATAATCCATTCTGTCATGACGATATAGTTGTAAAGTACCAAAAACAATCACTTTTTCTTTATTGTATTTTTCCATCATTTGCTCTACCAGATCATCTGCTGCTTTTTGCATCCAGCTTTCTTCGGCATCTACCAAAAGAGGAACATCATTATCAAATGAAGCTTTTGCAACAGCATCATATCTTGCTATAACCTTATCCCATTCTTCCTGTTCTGCAGGCGTTAACTCCTTACCTTCTGTGATCTTTTGATATAATTCAAACCTTCCAAAACCAGTAGGTTTAAAAACTGCAAATGGAATGGCATCCTTTTCATTTACAAATTCTATTATTTTTAGTGTTTTATCTTTCGCATAATCAAACTGAGCTTCCTCTTCTTTTCCTTCTACAGAATAGTCTAAAACTGAATGCACATTTTTGGTAAACATCTTATCAATAATTGGCATACAATCCTCTTCGGTCACACCACCACAAAAATGATCAAATACGGTTGCACGAATTAATTTTTCCACAGGAAGTGAAGCATTAAGGGCAAATTTTGTCACAGCTGTACCAATTTTAACCAATGGTTCATTTTTTATCATCTTAAATAAAAAAAAAGCTCTTTCTAGTTCTGAGTCAGTTTTAACTGAAAAAGCAATCTCTGTATTATTAAATAAATTATTCATTATGTATTATTTTTATATTATTATAAATTTTTCGTAAAGATACTTAGTCTTATTTATTTATTTGAAAAAATTGACCGTTATTTGCATCTTTAAAATTTAATTTATGAAGTCAGTTTTATCAACAAATTATTATGTACATTTTCAAAAAAATGCATATAAAATCCTAGAAAAATATGTAAAGAATAATTTTCATTCAAAAATATTTATTCTTGTTGATACAAATACAAAAAAAGACTGTTTACCAATTTTTCTGGAAGAAATTCAAAATTCAAATACTTTTGAGATCATTGAAATTCCAGCCGGTGAAATTTATAAGAATTTAGATACATGCCTTACTATTTGGAATTCCTTATCAACCTTAGGAGCTGACAGAAAAAGTATTTTGATCAATCTGGGAGGTGGAGTTGTAACCGATATGGGCGGCTTTGTTGCCTCCACTTTTAAAAGAGGCATCAAGTTTATCAATATTCCTACCACTCTTTTAAGCATGGTAGATGCTTCTGTTGGTGGTAAAACAGGTATTGATCTTGGAATATTAAAAAATCAAATTGGATTATTTAGCAATCCTGAAATGGTGATCATTGATTCTGCATATTTAAAAACTGTATCTGACAAGGAAATCCGTTCGGGATTGGCTGAGATCATCAAATACGGTTTTACATTTGATCAAAGTATCTGGAGTGAAATAAAACAATTGGAAGAAATTGATTTTAAAGTTATTGACAAATTGATCTACCTGTCTGTTGAAATAAAAAATAATGTGGTTTTAGTGGATCCTAAAGAAGAGAATATTAGAAAATCATTAAATTTCGGACATACCATCGGGCATGCCATAGAATCTTATTTTTTAGATAATGAAGATAAGATCACAATGACGCATGGTGAAGCTATTGCCGTTGGAATGATCATTGAATTGTACTTTTCTTCTAAATTGTTTGATTTCCCAATGCATTATACCGAAGAATTGAAAAGCTTTGTCAATAAGTTTTATGGAAAATATGATATTAATGAATCAGACTTCACTCCTATTATTGATCTGATGCAATTTGATAAAAAAAATGTCAATGGCAAGGTTAATTTTGTTTTACTTGATAAAATAGAGCATTGCAAATTGGATATTCAGGTTGACAGTGAATTATTGATTAAAGGATTAAAGTATTATACTCAATAATTGATACTCTTCATCAAATTCAACTCACCCAATAGATTTTGTAGATTAAAATAATTGATTGTGTTTTAGAATAGTGTAGTATTATGATTTTAAGTACTTGGATATTACATATAACTCAAAAGTATCTTTGATAAACTTTGTGTTTTCTTTGCGTAACTCTGCGAAA
>JAOZTG010000047.1:13448-19848 GCA_029939235.1 Flavobacteriaceae bacterium | reverse complement strand
AGATCTCCTGTTGATGGAATTCTTTTTATAGATGCGGGAGACAAAGGTGATCTAATATTACCGGGTTCAATTTCTGACCATGATTGACCATGATCATCAGAAAAAGAAAAATACTGAACACCAGATTCTGTTCTGCAAAACAACATAAGGTTTCCATTTTTCAATTTAACAATTCCAGGTTCCTGTAATGTAATATTCTCAGGATTAGCAACCTGCTTTGATTTTTTCCATGTGTTTCCATTGTCATCAGAATAATAGGTAAAAATCTTACCTTTTGCCCAGGCAGAAGCTGAATGTACTGATGTTGGAAAAATAATTCTTCCGCTTGCTAATTGTAAAAACCGGTCATTGTTTACCACATGGTATCCTTCATCAGGAATACATCTTTTTGGATTACTCCAGGTCTTTGCTTCATCTGTAGATATTCGCATAAATGGAATACAATCTTTTTCAGAGTTCTTTCTTAAATAAAACAAGGCTATGTCTCCATTTTCTAATCGCAATAAAGAAACTGACATAATATTCATATTCCCTTCATTAGACAGGATATCCACATCTTTATCAGACCATGTTTTCCCTTTGTCATATGAAAATCTACCTGCTAAATGTGCAGTTGCATTATCTCCGGCTCCTTCGGTAAAATGGGTATAGACAAATAAAATACTGTCATCTTTAAGTTTGATAAAATCCCCTTCACTATTTCTTGGATTTCCTTTGCCGGGTTCCAATCTCAAAACAATTTCCTTACCGGAATCTTTTTGATCTTTACCATTTGAGCACCCATATATAATTCCCATAAGGGAAAAACTTAAAAAAATGTACCTTAAAATAATTATCTTCATCTATTTATCAATTTTACACCACTGATATAGTGGCTTTTAAACTCACTATTTATTTTTACCCTTCACAATCCAATTCTCCATAAAAGTCACATGCTTGATTGCCTTTTGGCCTTCTATTGTAAAAGAAGAATAGGTTATATGAATATTACCGCTTTTTGCCTGAATAACAGAAGGATATGAAAAACTGGCTCCTTTTGTATTTTCAAGATTTCTTTTCCATTTCCATGATTTCCCTTCATCATCTGAAATTGTAACAGCTAAACTATATCTACCATCGTCCACATCATTATTAACCATTAACCAATTCCCACTTTTTAACTTGATCACTTCCAGACTGGCTCCGGGATTTGGAATATCTGATTTCTGACCATATGTCCACGAATAGCCTTCATCATTTGAATGACTGATTAATATCCTTCCCGGTTCATCACCGTCATCCCGCATATATGCATCTACAGAACCATCATTTCGCACGATCAAACTGGGTTGGTTTAATCCTCTTCCTATGATGGGTAAACTCGGTTTCCAGGTTTTGCCATCATCTTCAGAAATTGCGATCAACCCAAAATTAAAACCATCAGAATAAAGAGGTAAAAGTATTTTTCCATTATTTAAAATAACAGGATGTGTACGGGTCATCCATCCGGTTTCTCTTTTTTTAGGGTCTTTTGCTGCTTTAATAAGCATTTCCTCATAAGGCAATGCGTATTCCGCCCAAGCAAGATCTTCTCTGCCAAATTCTTTGAATTGTTCTTCTACTCTTTTAGCAAATTCTTCACCAGGTTTCAATAATATAACATCTTGCCATTCCCATTTAGGAGCACCTTCCTTTGTGTAATTTGTAGTTGTTTTAACTTTTAAAATAGATCTTTCCCATCTATTGGACTGAACTGCAATCCAAACCAAAAATAATTCATTGTTTTTATTAAGAAACATCATCGGATTACAATCCGGTTGCCCGGGAGTATCAGCCATTAAAAAGGGCTTACTCCATTTTTTTTGACCTTTTCTTAACCTGGCACCATTGATTACTACATCATTTGCTTTTCTTTCACCACTACCCTGGAACCAGCAGCTTAGCAGATCACCATTTGGTAATTCAACAATACTGCTTGAATGAACATGCTGTGTTTGAATGGGAAAGATCAATTCCTCTTCAAAACCATTTTGTCCAAAAATCTGGAATGTGAAAATCGTTAGAATTATTATAATTAAATTCTTATTCATTTGAACCTTGTTTTTATTCGTGAGACTCTAAAATATTTATTTCAATTTTTTAGTTAGTCGAACTAATCCCGCTTTTTCAGCGGGATCTAGGTAAATACCTCGACCCTAAATGGATCGATTCCTATTATTGGGTTCAGGTCTACCCTGAGGTTTAATACCTTTTATTTTACTTTTTCTAATATAAAATAATCCTTGCAAAAACTATTTCAGCTTAAAACTATCTTTCAATTTAATATCTCGTGAAGATGCTCCAATGATCACTTCAAATATTCCTTTTTCAGCCTTCCATGATTTAGTTTTAATATCGTAAAAAGAAAGTGCACTTTTATCAATGGTAAAAGTCATCTCTTTACTTTCTCCTGCTTTTAAGCTCACACGCTGAAACCCTTTTAAAGATTGTTTTTCACGCTCAACACTTGCTTTTTTGTCACTGATATACAACTGTACAACTTCATCTCCATCAACTTTTCCAGTATTTTTTACTGTCAATGAAACTTTAATACTATCATTCTTCTTCATTTCTTTAGATGATAATTTTAAATTGGAGTACTCAAAAGTAGTATAGGAGAGTCCGAAACCAAATCCATACAAAGGATCAATATCATATTTGTCAAAATGACGATATCCCATAAAGATCCCCTCTGAATAATAGGCCATATCTCTTTCTCCCGGGTACGTTTTTGCAGCAGGATGATCTTCCCATTTTTTCATAATGGTAAAAGGTAATTTTCCGGAAGGACTTACCTCTCCAAAAAGTATTTGCGCAAGTGCTTTACCTCCCTGTTCTCCGGGATAAAGAGCTTCTACAATGGCAGGAACTTTATCGTTCCAGGCCTCCATTAGTATCGCTGATCCATTATTTAAAATAACTACCACATTTTTGTTTACTTTTAAAACCTCTTTCAATAGTTTTATCTGCATAGGTGGCAATTCTAAATAATCACGATCACGCTGTTCCCCTTCATAATTTTTTGCCAGCCCCAAATTCAAAACAACTATATCAGCATCCTTGGCCAGGTCAACAGCTTCCTGCAATTCATTACCTCCTTTTACAGGTGCTAACCCAAAACGAACCCTGCATGTACCAATATTTTCGTAAAATTCAATTTTAAGATCATATAGTTTTCCCTCTTCAAATTCATAATAATCAGTTTTGAACTGTCCCGGAGCCTGATCCGTCCATGAGTTGATCACCAGATTTCCATCGATGAATAATTTAACCCCATTATCTGCTTTGACACCAACTTCAAATTGTCCACTACCGGGTGATTTTAATTTTCCCGTCCATCTTGCAGAGAATTTATCATCATTAACACCTTCCATTGGCGACTCTTCAAATCCCCAGCTAAAATTGACACTTTTATCAATTTTAGATGCTATCGGATCTCCTTCTAGGTTTTTATTATTCCAGAATTCTGCATGAATTCCGGGTGTGACTCCATCGCTTTGCACATACATATTTTCTGCAACTATTGGAAGGTCTTTTCTCTTTTGTTTTACCCCGAATGCATAAGTAATATTTATTTTATCCCCAACAAGTTCTTTCATTCCCTCCAGGGGAGAAACTGGATCTAATGCATCTGAATGGCCTGATCCATCACCCCCTAATCGAGCTGTAGCAGCATTTGGACCTATCATGGCAATGGTTTTAATTTCATCCCTTTTTAAGGGTAAAAAACTATTTTGGTTTCTTAACAAAATGATGCTTTTTTGAGCGGTTTCCAAAGCGAGTTGTTTTCTTGCCGGTGTGTTTATAAATCCTCCATAGGTATCAGGTGTTTCACCAAATAATCCCATTCTGAACATTATTCTTAATATTCTATCCACTTTATCATCCAAAATACTTGCATCTACTTCACCGTCTTTGATCTTCTTTAACAATTTATCTCCCAGATACTTGCCATTCGGCATTTCCAGATCCATTCCGGCTTTTGCCGTTTTTACAGTAGACCGTACTGCTCCCCAATCTGAAATTACAATTCCATCAAAACCCCAGTCTTCTTTTAGCACATCATTCAATAAATATTTATTTTCATTGGCATAGGTACCATTCACCCTGTTATAACCACCCATAATGGAATAAGTGTTTGCTCTTTGTACTGCAGCTTTAAATGCCGGAAAATAAATCTCTCTTAAAGTTCTTTCATCAATTTCAGCACTCACATCAAAACGGTTCCACTCATGGTTATTTCCTACAAAATGCTTGGTACAGGTTGCTACATTCTTACTTTGGATTCCTTTGATAATTGGCACAGTCATTTCGGCCATTAAATATGGATCTTCACCAAAACCTTCAAAATTTCTACCCCCATAAGGTACTCTGGCAATGTTGACCATAGGCCCAAGAAGAAGGTTAAATCCTAAAATTCTTGTTTCCTCTCCCATGGCTTCACCAATTCTATAGATCAAATCAAGATCCCATGCAGCAGCAAAATTGATTGGTGCAGCATATACTGTATTAGCCCCTTTTCCACGTGGCCCAAGAGGTCCGTCGGTCATGGTAAAAGCAGGAATTCCTAATCGAATATTTTTTTTCGTTCTAAAATCATCCCCTGTTATTAGTTCGATCTTTTCCTCCACTGTCATTTGATTGCGGATAATTTCTATATTTTTCTCAATTTCATCATCGGTAAGTTTTTTTGACTCACTTGCCCTGTATACAAGAATATTTCCTTCATCTATACCCTTTTCCTGCGCATATATTGACATAGTGAACAGTACAAAAACTACTACTAATAACTTTTTATAGATGTTTTTAATCATAATACTATCATTTTTATTTAATTTATAATAGGTTTTTATTTATTCGGCAATTATAATATTTTTCCAAACTACTTTACTCCTTCCAGCCAAATCTGATGTTGATACTTTCAATCTGTAATTTCCAAGTTTCTCGATTTTAAAGCTTATTTCAGCAGTAGCTGAATTACCATTTTCTGAAACAGAAACATTCCATCTTTCCTTCCAAAAATCTGTATAGTCTTCCTCTTCGGGCCCATATAATTCCCATAAAACATATACGTTTCTATTTATTCCATCTTTGTTAGCACCCTGTGTATAATAAACTGGAGATGTTCCTTCCACAACTTCCGCTAAAGCAGTAATTGTAACAGGTGCTTTTCTGTCTGTAGATTTAATCTGCACTGTTAATTGAGGGGAAACACCATCAAATCTTTCAGGAGTTCTTGCTGAATTCAAAACTACGATCTTATCATTTTTTGTGATATCAACCTTCCCGTCTTCTCTTATTACAACAATCTCATCATATCCATTTAATTCCAGATCTTCAAGATTCCAAAACAGATCATATTCAATACCAAGGCGAATACACCGTTCAATTTCGATATAAAAATTACTCATCACATCACGATATTTCACACCTTTGGTGTTGATCCTTTCCATATTCAATTCGGGAAGTCCGCTAAAATTCCCTATTCCCATTTTAACATGCCCAAGGTTATACCCCGGAGGAATTAAAATTGCCATCTCAGCATCCATTTTGAGTTTCTCTAAATCTCTTCTTGGAAAGTTTTTAGAATGCTCTCTTAGATTTTTTGACAAAACCAAATATTCATTATATGGCACAGCTGCAAGTTGATAACTATCCCAATAAAAGAACAAACTTGCTCCCATATCGTAAGCATGTGTCATATACCAATATGCCTCAGATCTTGTTACCTGTCCGTAAATGCTTATTCCCCATTCTTTATTAGTTACCCGGGCTGCACCTCTTAAAAACCCATTGATAATTCCAAATAAATTTTTTGGATCATCAGCTGGGATCTGACAATCAAAACTCATATTCAATTCGGGTAATACCCGTGTTGCACCAAACCTTCCCGGCGGTTCAAAAACCATTGCATATGGTGTTGACTTGTCTCCTTCTGATAACTGATAGATAGCAGAGCTCAGCATAGTTTCCCATGAATATATGTTTTGCTGTAAAAAATCCATATCGCCAATAGATACATCTTCTCTGTTCTCTAAACCTTTCAATAATTGAATTGGTGAACGTTCATATTTTGCTTTGTGATATTCGTGTTTAAACTCTTCAAAAAATAATTGTGGAGTGATGGTTTTACGTATTGATGGATCTTTTTTAAATTTTGGTCTCAATGCATGATCTCTTGTATGGACCATTGGTTCATCAAAAAATATTGCCGGACCAACATAGTTACTTTTATAGAGACACTCCGGATAAATAATATCTTTACCACCTACTCCCCAGTAATAAACATTTTCAGTTTCAATCCACTTTACCTGACTGACATTTACATTAAAAACATTCATCCCATTCTCTATCATTTCCGAATAATTTTCTCTTGTAAGTG
>JAOZTG010000047.1:4826-13348 GCA_029939235.1 Flavobacteriaceae bacterium | reverse complement strand
AGCACTACACCACCAAATGTTTGATTGACAAATTCAATTGGGTTTGAATCAGAATTTAAAACAACATAACGTAAGATTTCGTTTTGTGCTACTTTCACAGATTCTGAAGGATATCCTGAAGCAAGAATCCATACGGAAAATGTTTCTTTATTTACTTTTTCTGCATTCAATTGAAGCCATTGGTATAGAGTTCCATTTACTTCTTCCATTAATCCAACAGTTAAATTTATCCGTTGAACAACAGACTCCGGAAGATTTTTGATTACAGAGTTATAAGTTAATTTAAGTCCGGGTTTTCCAATAGGATATTTCTGATCTATTGATTCAGCAGCATTCATATTATAAACTGAAGATAGATAAATCAGTACTGTTAATATGGTTACTATTATATTTTTCATGTTTTCAATCTTTGTTTTACATTCTATTGATCTGAACTTTTGACTAAACCCTATTCTTATAATTATTATTGAAGCTCATATATGTGAACACCAAACTGCTTGTAACCAACTGTAAATTTACCATCCGTAATTTTTAGATCTTTATCGTCAAACGAATCTAAAGCTTTGTTAAAACCGGAAAGCCCGCTAAAAGTAACTTTTACAGGATTTTTATCTGAATTAACCGTAATTAAATAGGTTTTCCCATTCACATTTTTTGTGATAAATTCAATGCCACTATCCACCGAATGCCCCATTTCGTGATATTCAATTTTAATTGTATTCAAGGTGGTTTTAGAAGCCAATATTTCCTGCATTCCACCAAGTTCTCCTGTAACTGCATTAAGGTCCTCCATGAATTTTGAAGGTTGCGGCGTGTAATTGGTACCCCAATAAACAATTCCGCTGGCACCATGTACGATGGCATTGAACGCCATAAATCTGGATTGCTCATAAGTTGGGTAAAGAACCATACTGGAATCTCTTTCCTTTTCAGGTTTCAACATCTCCCAGGAAAAACCCTGTAAAACAGCAAAAACCGGTCTTGAATTATTAACAACAGTTTTCATTTTATCAATATACTCCCCAACCTGACTTGGGTATGTATTTAGTAAATCGCCTTGCAAACCATTATCAAACAGAGCATAGCTTGGCACTATTCCATGAGGTATAATCGGGTAAACATCCACAAGAACCAGATCAGATGAAGTATTGTATTCTTTTAGCGTAGACACTAAATTAACCGGGGCATGGTTTGTAACAATAGCACGTTTTGGATCTTCTTTTTTAATGATATCATAAGCCTTCTTCATTCGTTCAGGAGAAACTCTTGCCGCGGCAGAATTCCATTTCCAGGCGGGTTCATCTTCTATTTCCCAATATAACAATGCCGGGTGATCTTTATATTTTCTTACCAGATCTATCAGGCTTTTTTTACCTGCTATTGTGTCTTTTTCATCTACAGCATTGGTATAGATCCAGGTATTTAAATTATTTTTCTGAGCCTCATTTAATTCTAAAGAATCTGCATTTACTCTTACATAATTATAACTATTCTGCGATAGAGTCTTAAATGGATTTGGAGTTTTTGGATGATGATAGGAACCTATGATAAAAATACGTTTTCCATCAATAATTGGCATATTGTCATCATCAAAATACTCTATTTCACCTTGCGAAACATTCTTATTACATGATGTAAAAATCAAAACCAGACTTGTAAAAAATAGCATCTGAATAAGTTTTAGAAATAATTGCATCTTTTGTTAGAATTTAAGGTCGCCTAATATGGTTTTACCGGTCCAGTTTGCCTCAGCTACAGGAAGTAAACTCTGTCCAAATCTTGCCCATTCACTATGCATAATACCCAAAAATAAATCTTTATGTACTTTTCCAGTCAATAAAATATCCAACACATTAGCCGGTTCAAACCAGGCAACACCTCCGGTTTTATATCCTTTATCCAAATAAAAATTCATCTGATTTACCGTCTTCATTTTATCACTGTGATAAACTCCAATATAATTCCAGTCGTGAACACCAATATCTTTTGGAAGTCCTTTAACAATTCCTGTTGCTTCTATCTTAGGTGCATTTTGCAGATCGTTGAACAGATCTCCCCACATATAGATCGTCACATCTTTATCGTATTTTCTAATGATATTATGTACTTTATTTATCTGATCGATCATTATTTCCTGATTGGATAAACCTCTTGCCAGACAACGGCTGCATTTATTTACATAACCTGCCTCGTCCTGACTGATATGAATATTTTTTGGTTCAAATTCATTTAATACATTCTTAATAAAATTTTCCATGATCTCCCATCCATGCGGATCGGAAGGGCAACTTGCTTTATGAGGAAATCCGGAAAAATCAACAGCATCATAACTTAACACCAATTCTTTATTAAAAAGATTTCTATCTTCAATTAGTATTTTTGGTTTGTTGGTAGCCAACACCTTAAAATCTTTATACCTTTTTAATTCCTTTCCGTCTTTGGTACGAATATGTATACTAGTATTCTGACAATCTAAAATTTTTGGAACATCCAACTCGATTAGACCTGTGTTGGAAACAGTTTGTATTTCATTTTCATGATAAATTCCCTCTACCAAACACGGGTCAAGCATCCGTGTTATCGTACCTGCGCCAAAGGTTTCAAAATAAGGAGAAGGCTCCATAAATCGAGATTTACAATATGCAAAGATCTTCTTTGTTTCTTCCAGTTTTGCTGACAGATCGGAATCTTGTGAAACAGAGATCGGAATATAGATCATATTGTATCTAAGATCAGCCAACTCATCCACATATGCTTTCAGATCATTGGTATAAGCAACTGGTAATTTTGTAAGAATAATACTTCTTACCGGAAAAGCAGGTCCATCATTTATAACTCCTGTTGGGATCATCATATTTTGCTCCAATGCTTGTAGTAAAGTACTTAATCCATAAAACAGACCTTGTCTTGATCGTGCCTTGATCACAATCTTGTTTTTATCAATTACAATTTTGTAGCTCCCTTCTGTTTTTGCAATTTCATTTGAATCAGCCAGCTCTAAACTGATTGCATATTTTGTGTTTTTCTTATTTGTATATGCAATGTTGGAGTTAAATTTTTTACTCCAAAAAGAATTGATCTTTTCTGTAATAAAATCGTCTGTTTTATGCACATCATATACTTTCCAGTCGGCAGTGATTTTACATGATTCTTTTTTTAAACTCATTTTCCCTGGAGCCGGAAAAACACCATCGAAAGGATTTTTAGAATTTATAAGTGTTTCAGTTCCTTCATGTGCATTTTTAATTCCATCTAAATATCTTCTATATCCATAGGGATGTTCCCAAAGTTTATTGGCCTGATCAAGCCATTGCGTTGTATTGATAAAATCCTTATAATAATTTGCCATTGGTGATTCAGGAGCTTTTGGCAGATCTTCATACATCCATTGTCGGGTTTCTTTTACTACATCAATTACCGTATTCATATAAGCATAGCTTGTATAAAAACCATTATCTGTTTTAAAAGTTATTGTTATGGCATACTCATCCGCTGGAAAATCACTTTTTTTCAATGCTAATTTTGTTCCTACGGGTACATTCATCGTTTTTGAATGACTTCCAGCAATAGCTTTGAAATTAACCTCCGCTACAGGCAATCCACTTAACTGTCCTACTATATTATTGCTGCCAACCGTGCCCTTTATAACATCCCCATCAACAACAAATTCACTATCCATTGCAACATCTATATGCTTTTGAACTTGCTTCCAGGCCGTTTTATTATCTACCGGGCGAAGTACAAAACCCCAGCCTCCAAAACTTTGCTCTATTTTTATGAGTAGTAAATTTTTTCCTTTTTTCAGATTTAGTTTTAAATATTCTGCATCAATCGTAACAGTTCTTGGTTTGTGTACTTTGATCAGCATTTCGCCATTTAACCATACTTTCATTCCGTCATTGGAACCAATCCCCATTAGTTTCTCAACTTCTTTATCACTATCGATCCATAAAGCTGCATAACTAACTACTTTATCATTGGGTGAAAATATTTTTTTTAGATCGACAATATCCGGTAAGGAATTAACTTTTTTCCATGATAATTTTTTACCCTTATCAAATGTTACTTCCTGTCCAATAAAAGGTTCTGCTTTTTTCTCTCCTCCAACACTTTCAAGGTAATCAGTAGCAAAACCCAAACAGGTTTTATCTAAATGGAAATACTCTTTTACACCATCCGGAAGTTGATTTGGAAAAGGACCGATCATCATAAAATCATGAACAAACTCCCCTATTTTCAATTCATCTAAATTATAAACAAGTTGTTTGTTTTTATCTATTTGTTGTCCTTTAAGTTCTATTGAATTAAAGCCAATAAGAAACATTAGAAAAACAATTTTGGTAATATTTTTCATTATTTTCTATTTAATATGTGTGAATTCTGAGCGATTATTTATTTCTATCTTTTAAAAATTGAATTAATTTTTCAGGATCATCTGTTTGAATTCCATCGGCTCCCATTTTCAATATCTTTTCCCATTCTTCAATGTTACCTTTTTTATCATCCGTAATTACCTTCACATTCAACTTTTTAGCAATTTTCATATAATCTTTACTCAACTCTCCCATATCCGTTGCAATTACCATAGGATGAACCTCTGTAACAACTTTCTCCATATTATCTTTAGAACCGGGATCTGGCATCACTATACATGTAGAGCAATATTTATTCACTTCTTTAATTGCTTCCATATAAG
The DNA here is from genome assembly GCA_029939235.1 of Flavobacteriaceae bacterium. Taxonomy (GTDB): domain Bacteria; phylum Bacteroidota; class Bacteroidia; order Flavobacteriales; family Flavobacteriaceae; genus Lutimonas. The sequence continues at coordinate 8,652 of JAOZTG010000047.1, read as the reverse complement.
ATGCAGGGATATACCAAATGATATTTCTCTCCATACCATACTTCTTTATGATATCTATCTGTGCTTTCACATCTGGTTCTTTAAGATCCAGATAAATACCTATTTGCCCGCGGCACAATTTCAAAATTTCTTCAAATGTTGGAATTCTTTCATTTTCCCAGGCCGGTCCAACTCGTTTTCCTATATTTAATTGTTTCAATTCTGCCAAAGTAAAATCACTTACTTTACCTGTCACTTCTCCTTGCGTATAAGCATCAACGGTTTCATTATGAACGCTTACAAATCTTCCATCTTTTGTTTTTCGGATGTCTATTTCAACAAAATCACATCCCAGATCAATTGCCTTTTGGTAGGCTGCCAATGTGTTTTCAGGGATTCCATTATGAACTCCTCTATGCGCAACAACATAAATATTGCCATTTTTAGGTTTTGGTAAATAATCTTTAATTTCCTGTGTAAAACCATCGGTTTTAAAACCAAAAAAAAGAATTAAAAAGACAACAAAGGAATTTATTCTATACTTCATATCATGATTTTTTGATTACTGATAATTGTTCGAATAATAAAATATGGAAGATATATGAATAAATAGAGTGATGTTAATCATTACAAAGATCATTTATTGATTCAAACGTTTTATACCCATGCCTTCTGCAACTTCAAGCATTTGACCTAATTTATTGGTCAAAACAAAATCAACACCCATGTCAAATAACTCTCTTACCTCACTTTCGTTATCTCCAAAATAATAGTTTATTTTCACCTTATTTTGCCGAAGAATTGCTAAATCATCCTGCAAGCTATCATCGTTTCTCTTTTTCAATAATTGGATAAATGGATATTTCCCCTTAACAGTTTTTTGAACATATTCATTTCTATCGGATTGCCTTTCCATATTACAGATCAGAATACTTTTGCTTACCCTTCTTACACCTCTGACAGCCTCATTTCCACATGCAATAACTCCCTGATGAATTCTTCCTTCGGAGATAAGAACCCGGGCTGTTGCCTCCCCCAGTTCTTTATTCCCTTTTAAATGAATATTGAGCCAGATGTTTTTTGGAAATACTGCAAGAGCTTCTTTTAAAGTGGGTGCTTTTTCGCCTTTAAACTCTTTTGATTTCCAGCTGCCTGCATCCAGTTTTTTAATTTCTGCCAAGGTCAATTCACTAATTAAGCCCTTGCCATCTGTTGTCCTATCAACTGATTTATCATGAATGATCACCAATTTTTTATCTTTGGTAATTCGCACATCAAATTCTACCATTTGAGCTCCTAAGCGAACTGCTTCTCTAAATGCTGTCAGGGTATTTTCAGGATGTGTTTCATTTGCTCCTCTATGCGCACAAATACCCCTCTCTGGCAGCTTGATATCTCCTTGTGGAAATAACAAGGAAGATTGTAAAAGTGATACGAATGTTAATATAACAATGATTTTCCTCATCCGTAATGCATGAATTAATTTTCTATAGGAGCACTTATTGCATCCACATATCTACCCATCCAATAAGGCAATAACCAAATATAAGGAGCCTCTTCTCCACGGCCGGCACCATTAGAATTATTTCTATATGCACCGTTGTGAAAATGAACCGGTTGTTCAGATGGTGGGAGTACCTCTTTATAGGTCTGGTTTCTAAAATTAGGCTCCAGTTTTTCCAGGTCTTTTCTTTGTGTATTATCAATTGTCCATGAAATCAAGTCCAATGGAAATTCCTGTAACCACCATACAGATTCATCCAAATCATAATCAGTTCCGCCGGTCATGGCATACAAAAAATTCCAAACAGGATTCTTTTCTGATCGTTCCATTTCCCAGTGACTTTTTGATGCAGCAAATTGTTTCTCTTTTTGCTCTTCTGTAAAAGAATAATTCACAAAGGCAGGAATGGTCAAAAAATACATTTGATCATCCGAATGATTCCATCCATCACTTAAAGGTTCTCCAGGCACATGCTGGATAACAGTAGCCGGACGATTTGCATTATCACCATAACCATATTTATCCATTAATTCATAGGCCTTTTTTTTGTAGATCTTATCTCCGGTAAAGTGATAAGCTGTTTGAAGAAATGCCAGAATAAGGGTTGAATTTAATCGTCTGTCTCCAACATTGATCGGGAAGCTGTTTACATACTCCGGACTCCAGTTACCCCATCTGGTTGGTTTTCCATTCCAGGTTACTAAATGCCAGTCATTCTCAATAATATGATCCATTTGTAGTTTGATCTGACGAATAGCTCTGTCTCTCCAAACTTTATCTGGTGCCAATTCAGCAAAAAGCGCATACACAAAAAAGTGTCCACAAGACTCATCACTACTGGTAGATACTTTCCATTTCCACCTGCCTGTATTATCAAATTGCCATGTTTTACCATTTTCTTTTTGCCAGGCTTCCATCTGTTCCGGTGTAAAACCATTGGACCCTTCATCCAGTTCTATTCCTTCTCTTTCAAAAGCTCTTGCAGGAAAACCACTAACTCCTGAAATATCTGTAAGTCTTTCCATTGCTTCAAATGCCTCATATGCATTTAACTTTGCATCTTCTGATTTAGTTACTGCATAACGAAAAAGCTCACCAGCAAGATACATAGAAGTCCACAGGCCGTCATTATCTGTATCGTGATAAACTCCTGAAGATACATCCCCAGGAATTGTCAATGATATATTTCCTGTAAAACCATGTCGGATATGTCGTAAACGTTGAATTTCCTGAAAATAATCTGCCTTTTCCGCTAAGGTCATTTCAGCAAAGCTGATCTTACTTAATCCTTTTTTTGTAAGTATTAAAACACTGTTATCCGATCCGGCTGCAATATCAACAACCTCATTATCAACCAGCCAGCGTTTGGATGCGTAATAATCATATTTACCATCTTTGCGAAGTTTAAAAGCTCCTTTAGTAGAACCAAACCAAAGTTGACCATTTATATTTTTAACAGATGTTATTTCTGTCCAAGGTAATTTTTGATTGAGAGATCCGGATTTAAAAGTTTTTCCATTCAAAGTTAAAAGCCCGTTGGTTGTTCCAAGAATAATGTTGTTTTCAAAAACAGCTATAGCAGTTAAATTCTTACCTGAAAATACTTTTGAAAATTTGTTTCCGGCATTAAGCTCATAAACATCTTGTTTTGTCAGGATCAAAAAACGATTATTCTCTTTATCAAAAACAACTTCAATTGGATTAAAAGATGTCAAAGATTTATTCCAGACCTTTTTATTGTTTTTAATTAAAACAGCCTTGCCATTTGCTGTTACCAATGTTTTAAAATCATTCCCGATGGCAAAATGAGTTGGACTTTTTATTCCGTGATCCAAATAGAATTTTCCTGCAAAAGCATTGCTTAAAACAGCTTTATCCGTAAGGTAAATGATCTGATCTTTGTATCTAACAGTAGATATTACCTTCATATTATCGAAAGGGCGATAATGCATATCTTTTACTATTTTCTTATCCCAGGGCTGTAATAAACCATTGGAAGAAACAATACTTATCACTTTGTCTCTGCTACCCGAAACCTGCAATAAATTTGCATTGGCAGTATTTCCACTTACTTCAAATTTGTCTGCGTAATCCTGTGTAAAAGGTTTATCAGTGTGCTTTTTTTGCGCTGAAATATTTAGTGAAATAAGAATACTAAAAAGGAAAATTATTTTTTTCATCATAATATAAATTGTTAATTAACTTCTTGTTAAGCCACAAAGTTACGATTACCAAAATATAAGGACTTCGTGTTTATTGATTTTTACACATGATAATTTGACTTAAAATAAATATAAAATGCTTTTACAAGATTTTATAGAGATTGGGATAATCTATCGGTAA
>JAOZTG010000047.1:0-4726 GCA_029939235.1 Flavobacteriaceae bacterium | reverse complement strand
AAAAGACATGATCTTAAGTGTTTTTGTTTTGGTGATATTAATTGGATCTGTAAATATTTTGGATTTTTCTGTAGGATCGGTACCATCCAAAGTATATCGAATTACAGCACCTTCTGTATCACAACCCAAACTGATCTCTGTAGAATTTAAGAATAGTTGCTCACCGGATTTAATATATGGGAGCGAAGTTATAAGATCTCCATTTTCTGAATAAGGCCGGTCCTCTTTTGCTATAGCCCAGTCTTTGTTTGGCTTTGGTCCCATTTCAAAAACCAGCTTCGCACCTCTCATGATATCCTTATGACTTAAAAAAGACTTGGTATAAGACTTACCGTCCAAAGTGGCAGATTGAATATAAATATTGGCAGCAGAAACATTATTTGCCTTGATTACAAACTTCTTTCCGTTTTCTAAATTAACTGTTGCCTTTTCAAATAAAGGAGAACCTATCACATAAATATCCTGACCTGGTGACACGGAATAAAAACCTAAGGAACTTAAAATATACCAAGCAGACATTTGTCCGCAATCATCATTTCCTGATAAGCCCCGGGGAGTAGATGAATGCAATTCGGTTAAAATTTGGTTAACCAGTTTTTGTGTTTTCCATGCCTCTCCTACATAATTATACAGATATGCCAAATGATGACTTGGTTCATTTCCTTGCCAATATTGTCCGATAGAACCCTCCGGTTCATCCTTCGATTCTAATGTAAATAAAACATCCAACCACTGTGAGAATTTTTTATCTCCTCCCATTTCTGATATCAAACCTTCTGTATCGTGTGGCACAAACATATACTGATATGCATTCCCTTCTGAATAAGCAGAATTCTTTAAAGGATCAAAGGGTTGCAGCCATTTACGATCTAGACTTTTACCCCTCATAAATCCAGCAGATCTATCAAATACATTCTTATAAAAATGAGCTCGCTGGTGGTACCATTTATAATCTTCTTTTGTACCAATATCTTTCGCCATTTGAGCAATACACCAATCGTTGTAACTGTATTCCAATGTCTTGGAAACAGATTCTGCCTGCCGGTCATAGGGAAGATATCCAATCTTTTTATAATATTTCAAACCTAATTTTTCTAATTCAGCACTATGCTTAACCGCTTGAAAAGCTTTTTTCACATCATAACCCCGAATTCCTTTCACATAAGCATCCACAATCACCGGAACTGCATGATATCCCAGCATATCATCCGTGTAATTTCCTGCTAAAGCCCACATAGGTAATCGTCCGCCATCATCATATTTCTGTAAAAGGGATTGAATGAATTCATTAGTTCTTTGCTGATCTATGATAGTAAACAAAGGATGTAAAGCCCGGAAAGTATCCCATAAAGAAAATACAGTATAGTTGGTAAACCCTTTTTCGCCCTGATGAACTTTCCTGTCAATTCCCCGGTATTTTCCATCAACATCCATATATATATCCGGACTCATAAAAGCATGATACATAGAAGTATAAAAAAATATTTGCTGATCTTTTGTCCTTCCTTCAATTTCTATTTTACCAAGTTCCTTGTTCCAGGCATTTTTTGCTTCTGTTACAATTTTATCAAAATTCCAATCCGGGATCTCCGTTTCTAAATTCTTTCTTGCTCCATCAACACTTACTGCAGAAATTCCAACCTTTATTAGAATTCCTTCATTCTTTTTGGTTTGATAGTTGATCACGGCTTTTATATTATCCCCTTTGACTTCTTCCTTTCCTTTTTGGAATATATCATCCTTCATCAATTCTACCGAAGAAAAAGGTTTTGAAAATTTGGCAACAAAATAGACATACTGGTCATATGCCCAGCCATGAGATCTTCGCAAACCTTCTATTTCTGTATCACTCACTTTTGTAAGAATCAATTCTTCTGCATCGCCATAAGGGAATGCCAGGTCTAAAATTATATGCGCTTTATCCGTTTCCGGAAAGGTGTATCTATGGAATCCAGCTCGTAAAGTACTGGTCAGTTCAACTTTCACCTTGTAATCATCCAACAGTACTGAATAATACCCTGGCCTGGCAGATTCATTTTTATGGTCAAAATTTGATCGATATCCTGTTGAGGTATTATTTTCATCTCCGGGAGTTAATTGAACTTTCCCAACAGTAGGCATCATTAAAATATCTCGATATTCAGGCTCTCCTACTCCATTTAGATGGGTATGAGAAAAACCAATGATCGTAGAATGATTATACTTATAACTTCCAAATTTCGCCGGACCTTCTAAACCAGTATCCGGACTTAATTGCACAGACCCAAAAGGCATAGTAGCACCGGGAAAAGTATTCCCATCTCCTTCTGTTCCTATAAATACATTGACAAATTCTGTATAATCTTTGTTGTTTTCAGAACATGAAGCAATCAATAAAGAGATCAGTATGATGACAAAACATCTATTTTTTTTCATGAATATTATGTGTTTTTCAAATATTATTCAACCATTTATTTCATTAATGCAAGTCCAAATATTATATGAGAACTATTTACCAAAGCATGAACCAAGGCAGCATATAATACATTTTTTGTTTTGATATAAGTATAACCATATGCCCAACCCCCAATACTTGCTAAGCCAACAAAAATGATGGATCCTGAATGATAATGAACCAAACCAAAAAGTACGCTTGCAATAGCCAGAGCAGTATAGGTTCCTTTCACACTAATACCGGAACGCTCAATAAAGTATGCTGCCAAGCATAGAAATATGGTTATCAGTGCAGGAAACCATTGCATACTTCCATCCATCGTGTAACCTGTGATCAGGGATAATACAATTAGCAATATAGATCCCCATTTCCAGAATGGTTTCCAGGTCTTTTCCTGAGCAATTCTTTTGGCTAACATATTTTGTAAAAGTCCCCGAAAAAACAACTCTTCAAAAATTGCAGTGTGTAAAAAGACACCTAAAATACTGATTCCTATGGAAGATAAAACTACAATATAATCTTTGTCGTATCCAACATATTCTATAAAATCTACTGAATAACCGATGACATATACAAAGGCATAAAATGCAAGCCATACACTTAAAGCTATCCCTAAGTATTTCCATTTAAAAACCGGAAAAAAACCAACATCTTTTATATCTCTAATTACGACAAAAGAATATACTGCCGTAAGAATAATTGCCAATCGATAAACTGAATCAAAACCACTGCCATCAAACGGTAATTGGGTATTTGGAGAGAACTCAACCAGTGTTGTTGGTAATAAAAAAAGTATCAGGGTTGCAAAATCAAGCCAGTCAATTTTTTGATAACTCTGGTCTTTTGCCACAAATACTAAAGTCGGAAAATAGATGAGAAAAGGCAGCATAAAAACTGTTCCTTTCAATGGATTATGACCATTTATGATGATATAACTGTAATAAAGCACTATTAAAAGTGTAGGAAACAATACTGCTTTTTTTATATCGTGATGGACAATAGATCTCATCCATTTGGAAACTTCCTCTTTTCCTATACTAAAAAAAAGAAAATACAATACTATGAAATAGCTTAAAGCTGAAAATATTTTAAAAGCAGCATGCTCATTCCATGAAATAGCAAGAAATAGCACTGTAAGAATTGCTGTCCAAATACCACTTTTTATTAATTCAGATCTTAATTTTGATTTCAATTTTTTCATCTATACCTTTTTTAATTTGCTTACCTGTTTGAATTCTATCAATGAAATAAAACCTTTTCGGAAATTTCCTGCTTTTCTATTCCCGGACCTTTCCATGAGACCTTTAAACCATTTCTTCCTCCTTCCTGAAAATATTTTACCGATATCGGATGTAATCCTGCTTTTAAAGTGATGGTTTTTTCAATTTCTACTACAGGATGTAATCCATCATTATTTAACAACATAATATTATCAATATACATTCTGCCTCCATCGTTGGTTGCCAAGTAAAAAGTATATGATCCATCTTTAGGAATATTAATATATCCTTCATACTCAAATGAAAAAAATTGTTCTTTTTCTTTTGATTCGATGGTAAAATGCGAAACAACCCCGGTTTTTTTGGGTGTGACATTGAGAAAATCATTTACCATTCTGTAAATACCATGCGTGTATTTATAGCTTAACCCAGGTGATACATCTTTTAAATATACTTTTTTGATTTCGCCAATTTTTCTAATTGTTGCTTCAGAAGTTAAACTTTTCTTATTTCCACTATATGCGATCATTCTCACTTCTGTTGTCTTATTCACTGTAAATGGTTTTTTGTATAACAGTGACCTTTCAGTAGGTTCTGAATCATCCAGTGAATAATAGATCTTTGAGTTTTTTGTATCACAAGCCAGTTTCACTAGTCTTTCCTTGTTGAAAATTCTTTCTGTGTCAATAATATAAGGGGTAGTAACAATAGGGTCAATATCTATTTCTTGTGGAAATCCACTATCTATAGCCCATTCTTTATTTGGCTCTGCACCCATCTCTAAAACCAGCTTACCCCCTTTAACCAAATCAGCATGTTTAAACCAAAATTTATCTAATACTTTTCCATTTAAAGTTGCCGATTGAATATATCTGTTTTTAGATGATGAATTCTTTGCCTCGATTACAAATTCCTTTCCTTTATAATAATTCTGATCTAGTTTTATCGTTATTTTTTCAAAGATTGGACCTGATAATTCATAAACCGGTTCCACTGAGGCACCTCCGTCCATTTGAAAAAGTCCCATGGCACTCATCACGAACCAGGAACCCATTTGCCCCTGATCTTCATC
>JAOZTG010000046.1:3222-19893 GCA_029939235.1 Flavobacteriaceae bacterium | reverse complement strand
TTACCAAGCCCATATATTCATATTTCCCGTCATTGAAAAACATGATTTGATTATTGATATAATTGGTGTCTCTGTTTTTCCACAATAAAGGACGACCATCTTTAGTATATTTTCCTGAAATGACAGCTACTGTACAGGCGAAAGTTTGTAAACCTATCATTGAAACAATCAGTAAAGAGAAGAGTAATTTTATAGATCTCATAATTCACATTTTTTTAATAAAGAAAGATCAAAATTAAATTATTCTTATATAAATAACACTGATTTAAGTCAGAAAAAAACCATGAGTATAAGCAATCAATATCTGGATTTAACAGTAGTTTTATATCCTTTAGAACGTGTAGTCAGTTTTATGCCATACCTAATTTCAGTTAATTGATTATGATGATATATGGGCTTTTGATTTGGCATTTTATCAATTACTCTTTTTATTTCATTTTTATATGCCAAAGAAACTCCTTGTGAAGATTCTAATATTGAAACATGTATTTTTCCTTGTTTATCAAGGAGAAACTGAACATAAATAGTTCCTTGTTTATCATACAAATTACTATTCATTTTATTTTGTAATTCATTAGAAATCTTAAACTTTAAATTCTTTTTCCTATTTTCAAAATCTTTTTCTGTTTTGATATGTTTCGTTGTTTCATTACCATCTTCATCCCATTGTGTGATATTTTCTAATTTTCCTTTATCTTTATAATTTTCTAATGAACTTATTTGACCATTGGAATGATACCATTTACATTCTCCAAAATATTTATCATTTTTATAATTCCCTTCCGTAGTTAAAATATTGTCAAAATCATATTCTTTAAAGTAACCATTCTTTAAATTTTCCCTATAGGTTTCGATTTTTACAAGTTCATGTGTATAAATTGAATCCCCTTTTTTTAAACTGGAAGTATAATACTTCCATTGTCCATTTTTCTTATCATCAATATAAATTCCTTCTTTTCTTAAAGTCCCAGAATTAAAATACCTTTTGTATTTACCTTGTTTAAGCTCATTTTTATCATAATAATATTTTTCAATCAAATATGCTTTTGTAGAACTGTAAATAAAGAACTTCTGATATTTCCATATATCTTTTTTATACGCTGTTTTAAACTCGTAATACACGGCATTCGCTTTACTGGTGGGTTTTTGATTAAAATCAAGATATGCAACTTTATCATTATCATGATTTTGGGCGCCAACGATTCCTGAAAAGAAAAAAAGAAAAAGAAAAATATTTTTCACTGATATAAATTTATTAATCCTTTCAAATCTAAAGCTTTTTACTTTATCCTTTTTACTTTATCCCTGATAAATTACCTTTGCCACTTAAAATTTTACAAATGTCAAAACCAGTTAGAGTACGCTTTGCTCCCAGTCCAACAGGGCCTTTACATATTGGTGGTGTAAGAACCGCACTTTTTAATTATTTATTCGCCAAAAAACATAAGGGTACTTTTATTTTACGTATTGAAGATACCGATCAAAACAGGTATGTGGCTAATGCCGAACAATATATTATGGATGCGTTGAAATGGAGTGGAATACCACCCGACGAAACCATAGGAAAAAATGAAAAATTCGCACCTTACCGACAATCAGAAAGAAAGGATATTTATAAAAAATATGCAGATGAATTAATTAATAGTGGCAAAGCTTATTATGCATTTGATACTGCAGAAGAACTGGATGCTCTTAGAAATGAGTATCAGGAAAATAAAAAGACATTTATTTACAACCATCACAACCGTGAAAAATTAAATAATTCTTTATCCCTTAGTGAGAAAGAAACCCAAAAAAAATTAAAAAATGGTGATAAATTTGTTATCCGTTTTAAAACTCCCGTGGATAAAACTTTGGAAATGAAGGATATGATTCGTGGAGATATTAAAATTGATACCAATACGCTTGATGATAAAATTCTATTTAAATCTGATGGTATGCCAACTTATCATTTGGCAAATATTGTAGATGATCATTTAATGGAAATTAGCCATGTTATTCGTGGAGAAGAATGGTTGCCTTCTATGGCATTACATATTTTATTATACAATGCTTTTGGATGGGATGCACCTGAATTTGCACATTTACCTTTGATACTAAAACCTACCGGAAAAGGTAAATTAAGCAAACGTGATGGAGATAAATTAGGTTTTCCAGTATTTCCATTAGAATATAAAAACGAAAGCACGGGAGAGATCTCCAGAGGTTATCGTGAAGATGGTTATTTTACGGAAGCATTTATCAATATGCTTGCATTTTTAGGCTGGAATCCTGGAACAGAACAGGAATTGTTTTCTTTAGAAGAATTGATACAAGCATTTGAAATAAGTAAAGTTGGAAAATCAGGTGCTAAATTTGATGTAGATAAAACCAAATGGTATCAGCATCAATATTTGATCAAAAAAAGTGATACGGAATTGGCGGAGTTGTTTATACCTATTTTGCAAGATAAATTAGACGTCATTGCGAATGAAATGAAGCAATCTTTTGATAGTGACAGATTACCACGTCGTTCCACTCCTCGTAATGACCTTGATTATGTTACCAAAGTAGTTTCCTTAATCAAAGAGCGAGCAACTTTTGTTTCTGATTTTTGGGATTTGAGCTCTTTCTTTTTTGAAGCTCCAACAAAATATGATGCCAAAGCTTCCAAAAAAGCATGGAAACAAGATACTTCTGAGTTGATGAAAGAGTTAATTTCAGTACTAAGTAATATAGAAGATTTTTCTGCTGAAAACACAGAAAATATTGTAAAACAATGGATCACATCAAAAGAAATTGGTTTTGGTAAAATAATGCAACCTTTTAGATTAAGTCTGGTAGGTGCAATGAAAGGTCCTCATTTATATGATATTACAAATTTAATTGGTAAGGAAGAAACGATAAAGAGAATAGAACAAGCAATAGCATTTTTTGATCAAATAAAAGATATTAAAACTCAGGGCAAGCCCTGAACCCAAAAACAGGAATCGATCCAAGGGTCGAGTTATTCAACCTAGATCCCGCTGAAAAAGCGGGATTAGTTCGACTAACTAAAAAATGGAAATAAATTTTTAGAGTCTCACGAATAAATTATTCAAGGCATGGCTTTATCTGCAAAAACAAAGTCATACCTTGAGTCTAAAATTAGAAAGTTTAAGACGTAAATTGTCAATTTACATTGATAATTTCATCTACTTCTTCTACTTCTTTAACATAGTAATTTGTTTCTCCCAACCAAGGAAAGGTTCCATATCTTTCAATATAAGATAGTTTTACAGATCTGCCCTGTAGGTTCATTAACTTATCAAATACTTCTTTATCATCATCCTGTACAGAAAAATGAAATTGTAATTCATCAGAAACTCCCTGACTTAAAGTACCTTCCCAGGTTTTAAAAACTACACCTCTTTTGGTTATTTTTACTAATTTTCCAGAACGATATCCTTCGCTATACGTTACATAATATATAAATGCCATATAAGCTGTAAAAACAACTATCAATACAATAACAGCGGTAGTAATCATTTTTTTCATACTATAAAATTTTAATGCGTAAATATAAGTAATTTATTCAATGATTAAATAACTAAATAATCAAGTGAAAAAATTTAAAGTATTATTATCAAATTTTACATATTCTTTTTTTATCTTTAAATCATAAATTTTATTCACTTAAATCATTTCAATATGACCTATTCTATACCTATTATTTTTATTGTACTTTTTTTAATTTTTGCAGGTTTATTTATTGTTAAACAACAAACTGCAGTAATTATAGAACGTTTTGGAAAATTTCACAGTGTCCGGAATCCCGGTTTAAATATAAAAATTCCTGTAGTTGATAAAATTGCAGCTCGTATGAGCTTAAGAATTCAGCAATTAGATGTTACAGTAGAAACCAAAACGAAAGATGATGTATTTGTACATTTAAAAATATCAGTACAATACGTTATTAAAAGAGAGAAAGTTTATGATGCTTTTTATAAATTACAAAACCCACATGAACAAATTACTTCTTATGTATTTGACTTAGTTAGGGCTGAAGTTCCAAGGTTAAAATTAGATGACGTTTTTGAAAAAAAGGATGAGATTGCTCTTGCTATCAAACGTGAATTATCTGAAGCCATGCTTGATTATGGTTATGATATAGTAAAGGCGTTGGTTACTGATATTGATCCAGATCAAACTGTAAAAGAAGCGATGAACAGAATTAACGCAGCAGAAAGAGAAAAAGTTGCAGCACAACACGAGGGTGATGCACAACGCATATTAATTGTGGAAAGAGCAAAAGCAGAAGCTGAAAGTAAACGATTACAAGGTAGAGGTATTGCAGATCAGCGAAGAGAAATTGCACGTGGATTAGAAGAAAGTGTTGATGTGCTAAATAAAGCTGGAATTAATAGTCAAGAGGCCTCTGCATTAATTGTAATTACACAACATTATGATACTTTACAATCTATTGGAGCTGATTCGAGTAGTAATTTAATTTTATTACCAAACAATCCGAATGCAGCAAGTAGTATGTTAAATGATATGACTGCCTCATTATTAGCGGCAAATAAAGTTATAGAAACAAATAATAAAAATAAAAAAGGCTAATCTTTTTTATTCCCATTATTTGCTTATAAATACAAATAGCCTCAATGAACAATGTTCATTGAGGCTATTTTAATAGATATAAAAATCTATTTTACTTTTTCTTTTTTCTTCTCTTCATCCTCTTCCTCTTCCTCGGTAGTTGCATTCTTAAATTCTTTAATTCCGGTACCTAAACCTTTCATTAATTCAGGTAATTTTTTACCACCAAAAAGTAAAAGAATTGCCAAACCAATGATGATCCATTGCCATGGACCAACAAAACCTAAAAATATTGTTTGTGTAATCATTTTCTGTTTATTTATTCTACAAATTTACTAATTATATTAAATATATGATTCTTTAAAACCTAATATTTAATTATTTTTCTATTTTAACTTTTTGCTTTGTGCCTACTATATAATATAAAATAGCTCCTATGATAGGTAAAAGTAAAACAACAAGAACCCATACAATTTTATTATTTTCTAAAAAATTACTTTTTATAATATCAATCAAAGCGATCAATGGTAAAATTAATATTATCAGTGATAGACCAATAATGAACCATTGCCATAGACCAACATAACCTAAAAATATTGTTTGTGCAATCATATTTAATATTATTATTTATTCACGAATATAACCTCCTAACGATTCTTTTTTATTTACTTTTTCCGGATCTCCTTTTATTTTGATAATTCCTCCTACAGAAGCATTTGCATCTACCAGATCTGTTGCGTAAATAGTAGCGTCACCACCTGTATAGGTATTAACTTCCGTATATTCAGTTTTTAATCTAGATCCTTTGTAAAATCCTCCGGTATTTGCCAATACATTTTGATTTTTTGAAGATCCTTCCAGTTCTACAATACCACCAGTCAATGCTTTAACCTCTAAAAAAGAAGATTCAATTTCCAAATTTATTTGTGCTGCTTCTGTTGCTTTAAAATAGGTTTTTTCTACTTCAATCTTTTCATTAGAAAAAATAACCGATCCTTCATTGGCACTTAAATGATCTAAATCATTACTAAAATACACAATGATTTGTACTTCATCTGCTGAAAAAGTTTCCATAACAGCTAAAGATATTTTTAAAACACCATTGGAATTTTTAACATTTACATCTTTCGATTTACTACCGTTAATAACGATCTTTGGACTATCAGATCTGGCCAATTCCACTTTCAAACCTCTGTAGGTTTTAATAGTATTAAAATCACCTAAATTAATGCTTCTTTCTTCCTGACTAAAAACTACCGATGTAGTTATTAGTAAAAAAAATATTATTTTCTTCATTGTAAAATTATTGTTAACTATTCTATTAAATTAAAATCTAAAAACTTACGTACGAGATCCGTACTTTTTACATTTACAGTAACTTCATCACCTAATTGATATTTAGTTTTTGTAACCTGACCAATCAATGCATATTGTTTTTCGTCAAAGATATAATAATCACCTTTAATATCTTTAATTCTTACCATTCCTTCACATTTATTTTCAATGATCTCCACATAGATACCCCATTCAGTAACTCCAGAAATAACACCGGTAAACTGCTTGTCTTTATGATCTTGCATATATTTAACCTGCATGTATTTGATAGAATCACGCTCTGCTTTAGTTGCCATATATTCCCTTTCGGAAGAATGTTTACATTTCTCTTCATAAATTTCAGCATTTACTGATTTACCACCATCCAGATAATGTTGTAACAAACGATGTACCATCACATCAGGATATCGTCTTATTGGTGAAGTAAAATGCGTATAGTAATCAAATGCTAATCCGTAATGACCTATATTTTTTGTGGTATAAATTGCTTTACTCATCGATCGGATGGTTAAGGTTTCAACCATATTTGATTCTGCCTTGCCATGTACATCTGCGAGTAATTTATTCAATGAATCGCTGGTGTGTTTTTTAGTATCTGTTTGTATCTGATATCCAAATTTTGTAATTATATCCTGTAAAGCAATTAATTTATCAATATTTGGTTCATCGTGTATACGGTAAACAAATGTCTTTTCTTTATTCTTTTCTCTTTGTTTACCAATAAATTCAGCTACACTCCTATTTGCCAGTAACATAAATTCTTCAATCAGTTTATTAGCATCTTTTGATTCCTTTACATATACTCCAATAGGATTAAAATCATCGTCCAATTGGAATTTAACTTCCATTTTATCAAAAGAAATAGCACCGTGCTTCATTCTTCTTTTTCGAATGATCTTAGCAAGTTCATTTAATTTTAAAACTGCAATTTCTATATCATTTTCAGGATGATCAGCTTTGTTCTCAATAATACTTTGCGCATCATCATAAGCAAATCTTTTATCAGAAAGTGTTACAGTTCTGCCAAACCACTTATGAATTACATGTGCTTTATCATCTATTTCAAAAACAACAGAAAAAGTCAACTTTTCTTCATTTGGTCGTAAAGAACAAACATTATTGGATAAAATTTCTGGTAACATTGGAACTACCCTATCCACCAGATAAACAGATGTTGCACGATCATAAGCTTCGTCCTCTAAAATAGTATTCTCTTTAACATAATGCGAAACATCTGCAATATGGATACCAATTTCATAGTTACCATTTTCTAATTTCGTAAAAGATAAAGCATCATCAAAATCTTTTGCATCTGCCGGATCAATGGTGAAAGTAAGATCCTTACGCATATCCCGGCGTTTAGCTATTTCTTTATCTGTAATTTCTATTGGAATTTTAGAGGCATAATTCTCCACTTCCGGTGGAAACTTATAAGGTAAACCATAGTCTAAAAGAATAGAATGGATCTCCGTATTATGATCACCAGGTTTACCTAAAACATCGATAATTTTACCAAACGGATTTTTTGAATTAGTAGGCCAGTCCGTTATTTTTGCAACCACTTTATCTCCATCCTCCGCATCTTTCAGGTTACTTTGTGAAATAAAAATATCACTATACATTTTAGGATCATCAGGAATTACAAATCCGAAATTTTTACTCAATTGCAAAACTCCAACGAATTCCATCTTAGCTCTTTCTAAAATATCAACAATATCTCCTTCTTGTTTCTTGTTCTTTTTACGATTATACACATATACTCTCACCAGATCATTATGTAGGGCATGATTCAAGTTCCTTGATGGTATATAAATATCATGTTCCAGCTCTTCACAAACCACATAAGCATTTCCGCGTGAGGTGATATCAACAATTCCTTCAAAATAATGTGATTGATCTTTGATTACAAATTTACCAGGCGAAGTTTCTTCTAATCTACCCTGATTCTTTAATTCAGATAATTTTCTAATGATCTGATTTCTTCCATTACTGTCATCAATTTCTAATCTACCGGCTACCTGTTTATAATTCAGAATTTTATTTGCATTTTGATTAAAAATCTGTAAAATCTTATTTTCTAAATTTTTAATGGAACTACTTTTCTTTTTATAAATGTTTCTTTTTTTCCTCGACATAAATTTTTTATTAAATCATCAATAAAAGTACATATTATTATCTAATAAGATGTTAATTTAAACCAAACTAAAAATAAATTGAATGATAATAAAATCAAGAAAACAAAAATAAACATGTTAAAATTTAACATTTTTGTAACATATTAATAATTTTCTCGTCATTAATAGTATGAAACTCCTCTTTAAAATAATCCTTATTTGCCTCACTATTTTTAGTCTGAGTTTATATATTGCTAAAAAAAGTATAGATCATACTTTTAAAAGAGTGGAATTTGAACAAGTAGATAAGACACCTTTATATGAAATTCTTCAAAGAACCGAACAGGTTTAAATATCAAATTTCTTTTATATCCTTCTAAATATTATCTTAACCAATACATAATCAAAAAGTTAAAAATATTTTACAACTCACATACTAAAGTGATATTATTTTCGTTACACTGTATATCAGCTCTTTATATATAAGTAAATATTCTTTTAAAATTTTATCTTATTAACAATTATATATAATATAATTATTTTCTTTTAAAATTTAAAAAAACAAATGATGTTATATATAGTGTGTTAATTTATAGCATAAGTTTTGTATAAAATATTTGTTTTTTTGATTTATTAAAAACAATGAACAGTTTTAATATTGTTAATGTATTTATAATCAATTAAATTTTAATAGTTATTCACACCTTGTTAATATCCAAATTAACCGGTTTTTGGGTATAAAATAATTATATATTCTTTTTATAAACATGTTAAATTGTGTTAATAAGATTACCTCAAAAAAACATAAATATATTTGTTTGTTATCATTCTGTTTTTGTATTGAAAAAATAATTGAAATAAGAAAATTTAGTTGTTATTTTTATATAAAATTTAATAAACAATAAACCTATTCATAATACCTTCATTTTAAGTGAATTTTAAGATTGTATTAACAACTCATTAATTTTATGTTTATAAGTATCAAAAATGTAAATTTGCATAAATTTAAATGATAGATTAATGAAAATAGCCATTGGGAATGATCATGCAGGCACTTCTTATAAATTTAAAATAATTGATCTTTTAAAGGAGAAAGGTATCGAAGTATTAAATTTTGGTACAGATACAGAAGATAGTATGGATTATCCAGATGCTATTCATCCGGTAGCTGAAGCTGTAGAATCTAATAAGGCTGATCTTGGTATCATCCTTTGCGGAAGTGGTAATGGAGCTGCAATGACTGCAAACCACCATAAAAATATTCGTGCTGCTGTATGCTGGAATAATGAACTGGTTGCCTTGGCCCGATTACATAATGATGCAAATATTTTAAGTATTCCGGCACGTTATGTTTCCTTGCAGCAAGCCTTAGAATTTGTAAATACATTTTTAAATACAGATTTTGAAGGAGGAAGACATCAAAACAGAGTGAATAAGATCAATTCAAAAGATTGTTAATATTTTTCATTCAACTATTCTCATATGGTTTGGAATTTAAAAAAATATAAAGATCTTACTTTAGATGAATTTCATCATATTCTACAATTACGTATCAATGTATTTGTTGTTGAACAGGATTGTCCTTATCCTGAGTTAGATGGTAAAGATAAACTGGCATATCATTTTTTCGCTTTCGCGGAAGAGAATACAGAACAAATTTTAGCTTATACCCGAATTTTTAAACCAGGAGATTATTATAAAGAAGCTGCTATTGGTAGGGTAGTGGTACATCCTGATTTTAGAAAGGATGGTTTAGGTTATCAGTTAATGGTAAAATCTATTGATCAAACAGAAAAGTTATTTCATACCAATAATATCAAAATCGGAGCACAGACTTATCTTCAAAAATTTTATAAGTCACTAGGTTTTAAAAAAGTTGGGAAGGATTATATAGAAGATGGAATTCCTCATATTTATATGATAAGATCTTAATCCCTTTTCCAAAGTTTGAATATAAAATACAAACTTAAAAATTTCCACTAATAGAAAATAACGGACCATGGAAGACCATATCAAATCTTCCATCCCAGTTTTGTTTATTCACTTTTGCGGTAAATTTAAAATATCGGTAACTTAATCCCAGTCCAACATGTTTAAATACCTGATAATTAACACTTGGTGCAACATTCCATAAACTACCAGAATATTCACCTACTGTTAGCCCAAACCAATCTAATTTATAAGATAATCCCCATTTTGAATTAGGAGCAAAATAATACCAAAAACCAATATTTGGTAGGGGAGCATTGACACTTATTGATTTCTTTTCAAAATTATATTCATCATCATTTATATAGGCATTACCGGTAATATATGCACTAATTTGTAAATCATGTACTCCTAAACCAACTCCAAAATCGTGATGTTGTCGTTGTAAAAGAGATCTTCCAACAAAAATCCTATACATATCTAAACCAAATCCTACTTTTACATCACTACCTTCTTTAAAAGTAACATCACCCCAGTATATATCTTCTTCTAATTCCCATTTATTTCCATTTCTGATACTAAAATATTCAGCTGATAGAGACCATTTTTTTGAAAATCTCCAAATAAAATTAAAAAGGAAAGTTACTTCATTATTATTTAAATCAAAAGCTTCATTAAAATCAATGATTTCATTTTGTCCTTGACCATTAACTCCTATTTTAAGAAATTTAGTTGAAAAATAAATACCGGTATTAAACATAAACTTATCTGATAAGATAGGGTGTGTATCTTCTTTAGAAAGATCTTCTATTTCTTGTGCAAAACTAAATTTAGTTACAAGAAAAAATGCTATTATAAAAAATGCTATTTTCATAGATAAAAAAGAATGTTTTTTTGTTAGAATCAATGTTTTAAACCACTCTCAAAGGTAATAATAAAACTTTCTAAGGTTAATTGTTTTGACTATTTTTATTGTATGAATTTGTATGTTGATAAACAATGATGTTTTAACTTTTTAAAATTGCGAAGAAAATAAATTAAATGTAACAGAGATTTCTATTAATTATCTGCTTTTTAAAAAAATAAAAGAGTATTCATGTTTACTTTTAGTTAAATAAAACATTAATCGTAAAGACATATAACAGATAGTATTTTGCTTAAATATTCTTAATAAAAATTAATAAAGAACCACATTATTTTTCCTATTTTAGCGTCCTAATTAAAGAAGGATAAAACAAATAACAAACTACGATTATGGCAGAAGACAAAGAAAAAGCAGCAAAATTAAAGGCATTACAGCTTACACTTGATAAATTAGATAAAACCTATGGTAAAGGTGCAGTGATGAAAATGGGTGATGTAATTTACGACGATGTTCCAACAATTCCATCTGGTTCTTTAGGTGTGGATATTGCATTGGGAGTAGGAGGATATCCAAGAGGAAGAGTGATTGAAATTTTTGGTCCGGAATCTTCTGGTAAAACAACTTTGGCAATTCATGCCATGGCAGAAGCTCAAAAAGCAGGTGGAATAGCTGCATTTATTGATGCAGAACATGCTTTTGATCGTTTTTATGCAGAGAATTTAGGTGTTGATATTGATAATTTGATTATTTCACAACCCGATTATGGTGAGCAGGCTTTAGAAATTGCCGATAATTTGATCAGCTCAGGTGCCATTGATATTATTGTAATAGATTCTGTAGCAGCGCTAACGCCTAAAAGTGAAATAGAAGGAGAAATGGGAGATTCAAAAATGGGTTTACATGCTCGTTTGATGTCTCAGGCACTACGTAAATTAACAGCTACGATCAATAAAACAAATTGTACAGTTGTATTTATCAATCAGTTACGTGAAAAAATAGGTGTAATGTTCGGTAATCCAGAAGTAACAACAGGAGGTAACGCATTAAAATTTTATGCATCTGTTCGAATCGATATAAGAAGACGTACTCAAATTAAAGACGGTGATCGTGTTATTGGAAACCGAACAAAAGTTAAAGTAGTAAAAAATAAAGTTGCACCGCCTTTTCAGATTGCTGAGTTTGATATTATGTATGGTGAAGGAATTTCTAAAGTTGGTGAAATTTTGGATCTTGGTGTTGAGTACGGAATTATTAAAAAAAGTGGCTCCTGGTTTAGCTATGGCGATACTAAATTAGGGCAGGGCAGGGATGCAGTTAAAAGTTTAATTGCTGATAATCCGGAATTAGCAGAAGAACTGGAAGCTAAGATCGTTGATAAAATAAATAGTGAAGAATAAGATCTTCATTTATAGATATAAAATGCCTGTCAATTGACAGGCATTTTTTTGGGATAATGTGTATGGTTTTTATAAAATCATTTAAATCTAAGATTTCTTCAATCTGGTAGCTCTCGGTTCTAGATCTGTTAGTTCAGCTATTTTTATTGGATGACCACTTTCAATACTTTTTCTTGCTGCAACTCCAATAAGTATAGACATAGCACCATCTCTTACACCTGCTGCCCTATCATACGGGTCTTTGACGCCAGGATTTTTAAAAACTTTATCATGAAGTCTTGAATCACCACCACCATGACCTCCACGTGTGTAAGCTACCTGTTCTGTTTTATAATCTTTCCATAATTTATGCACAATGATTGGTTTGTATTCTTCTACTTCTTTCCCTCCTTGCTTCATTTCTAAATCGTGTAATTCTTCCTGACTTAATTTTTCCTGTTTATTGTATGGAATGTCCAACCAGGCTTCTATTCTTCCTTTTTGACCATTAAAAGCGACTCTCCATCCTTCAAATGGAGAATAAGTAGTTAGAGAATAATTTACAACCACATCATTCTGATATTTTATTTGAGCAGACATTTTATCATATATATTGATCTCTTTCCTGAAAAGGCAATTATCTCTTATATAGCCATCATATTTCTCATTTTTCACATAAAGATCCATATTTCTTTTGCTTTTGGTTATATCCATATAGTATTCACAGGATTTTGTGTGTTGACAGTCCCTACAATTATTTCCCCGAAAGGGACCGGCACTTCCATAATGTTCTAAAGCTCCATACGCAAATACTTCCTTGGGATCAGAGTCTATCCACCAGTTTAAAAGATCGAAATGATGGGTTGCTTTATGCACCAATAAGGTCCCTCCTGTTTGTCTCAAACCATGCCATCTTCTAAAGTAAGAAGCACCATGATGGGTATTTAAATACCAATGGAAATCAACAGAAGTGATCTCACCAATAGTATTATTCATCAATAATTCCTTAATTTTAGTAGTATACAGTGTCCATCGATAGTTAAAACCAACGATCAATTTCTTTTTACTTCTTCTTTCTGCATCTAAAATTTTCTGACATTTATCTTCATCAGTGGTCAATGGTTTTTCCGTTAAAACATCACATCCATAATCAAGACCTTTCACAATATATTTATGATGGGTAGCATCTGTAGTGGTAACGATCACAAGATCTGGAGAATTCTCTGCAATCATTTTATCAAAATCGGTATAAGTTTCACAATTCACCTTCATATACTTTTTTGCATAAGCAAGTCGGCCAGGATTGATATCACAAATTCCAACAAATTCTAAAATATCTGAATAAGATTCTACAAGTCTTCTTCCCCAAAAGGAGGTTCCACGTACACCTGTGCCAACAAGTACTACTTTTAATTTTTTATTGCCAAGTCCGAAACTTAATGTGGAGGCGTTCAAAGTTGTGCCTATAGCTAGCATAGATACGGAAGTAATAAATGACCTTCTGGAATAATTGGATTTCATATAAAATGTTTTTATTTATGGATGATGATTAAATGATATTCAACCAAATTTAGTAAATGAAAACCAATAAACAAAGTAATTTCACAAAGGAAGTAAATAATTTATTTTCAATTAATTAAAGTGACAAATCAAATTGAAATCAGGTTTGTGTAAGTCAAAATATAGAAATTTCTTTTAGTCTTCAATAAATAAAGATCTCAATTCGGTAGCATCACTAGGTTTCATTTTTTTTGATAATACCAAACTCAATTGTTTTCTGCGTAAAGCACCGTCAAAACGTTCTTTTTCAAGATCGGTTTCTGGAATTATTTCCGGAACTTTTACAGGAGTTCCCATTTCATTCACAGCAACAAAAGTATAAATACCTTCATTCACTTTTGACCGTTCACCTGATTCCCGGTCTTCAATCCAAACATCCACAAAAATTTCCATAGAAGATCTAAAAGCTCTTGAAACTTTGGCTTCAATCGTTAAAACACTTCCTACAGGAACCGCTTTGGTAAAAGCCACATGATTTACCGTTGCTGTCACCACAATTCTTTTACAATGGCGGCGTGCAGCAATACTGGAGGCACGATCCATTCTGGCAAGTAATTCTCCACCAAAAAGATTATCCAGAGGATTGGTTTCTCCGGGTAATACCAAATCGGTTAATATGGTTAATGACTCTTTGGGAGTTCTTGTATTCATAAATAAAGGGATAAGTTAGAAATTGCTTAAAATTTTTGAACCAGTAACCATGCTTTCTTGTCTTTCTTCCGTTTGATACTGTTCAAACTATTGATCGCATTTCTTTTAGATTCGTAGCTATCAAAAGAAACAATGGTCAAGCCCCATTTGTTAACACCTAAAATTTTGGAATTGTAACCTTCAGACTTTAATTGATTCAATTTCTTTTCTGCATTTTCAGGAAATCGAAATGCTCCTGCAATCACATGAAAATTCATGTTATTAACAGTAGTCACTTCAAGATTTAAAGTAGGAAGAGGTTTGCTTATGACAAAAGTTGCATTTTCTATTTTTTGATCGATCAAATTTTGTTGTTCTTTGGCAGCAACAATTTGTTGATTATTTTGATGATCTTTATACAATTTTCCACTAATTCCAATAGCAGATAAACCTAAAACAAAAATTGCTGCATATTTTAAATAATTTGGTGTTTTCTTTCGTTCAGGAGTAAATATTATAGGTGCCTTGTCTTCTAATTTTTCTACATTCTTTTTATAAACTTCTCTTTTAATATCAGGAGTGACCACATTTGTTAAACCAAAAGAAGATGGAAGGTAATTTATTTTTTTTTGTGGCTCAAAATGTAACTTATTGTTAATCAATGAAAAAGAGCCAATAGATTCTAAAAACAGATCCTGATCTTTTACTTTTTCTTTCCAGGATCCAATTTCAAATCGGATAAAATTTAAAGCCGATTCATAAGGAATTTTATCTGCGGAAGCGATATAATTCACAAGCAAACCATCATTATTGATCAAATGACTGTTAAATGTAATTTGCTTATAAGGTGGATACAAAGTATTATTGATCTTATCAATTATAGCAGATTTATCGTTCGTCACAAAACCTCCAAATTCCGGAACGATAACGCATTCGTAACGATAGAGTAAATCACTTATGTAATTCGCTAATTTCAAGGTTAAGGAGTTTAAATTTGTTATAACAAATCTAAAAAAAAAGCCAAAGGTTTTACAAAAAGTGTTGTGATTTTATTAACAAATGTTTTGTATATTGAATTTCATTGTTTTAACATAAATTTCAAATGAAAAATGAGCATATTTTATATTATTTAGCCCTTCAATCTACGGAAGGAATAGGTGATATCAATGCTAAAAAATTAATTGCGCATTGCGGTGGTGCCGAAGCTGTTTTTAAGGAAAATGCTAAAAGTTTAGAAAAAATTGACGGCATAGGAAGCAAAATTATCAAGGGTATTCAAAATTCTAAACAGTTACATAAAGCAGAAGCCGAACTGGAATTTATCAACAAAAATAATATTCAAGTAAGTTCTTTTTTAGAGGATGATTATCCCGAAAGACTAAAACATTGTATTGACGGTCCGATAGTTTTATTTCAAAAAGGGAAGATAAACATAAAACAACAAAGAATCATCAGTATTGTTGGAACCCGGAATATTACCAATTACGGTAAATCTTTTTTAAAAGAATTTATTGCAGAAATTAAAAAATACAATCCGGTAATTATTAGTGGACTCGCCTATGGAATTGATGTTTTTGCACATCAACAGGCAATGGAAAATAATATACAAACTATTGGAGTATTGGCACATGGTTTGGATACAGTATATCCAAAAATTCATCAAAAAGAAGCGGAGAGAATGCAGGTAAATGGAGGTTTGTTTACAGAATTCTGGTCAAATACAAATCCCGACAAAGAGAATTTTGTAAAACGTAACCGGATTGTTGCAGGACTATCAGAAGCTACTATTGTGGTGGAATCAGCTTCCCGAGGAGGTTCCTTAATTACTGCTGATATTGCTAATTCATACAATAGAGATGTTTTTGCCGTTCCGGGAAGAATAACCGATCAGTTTAGTGTGGGGTGTAACCAATTGATAAAAAGTAACAAAGCAGCTTTGATCAATTCCGTAAAAGATTTGGAATATATATTAAACTGGGAAACAGAAGATAAAAAACTAAAATCGATTCAAAAGCAACTTTTTGTCGAGCTAAATATAGAAGAGCAAAAAATATATGATCATCTTTTAAAGGAAGGAAAACAAAGTTTGGATCTGATCGCTCTTTATTGTGAATTTCCTATACAAAAGACAGTAACTGTTTTGTTTAATTTAGAAATGAAAGGAGTTGTAAAACCATTGCCTGGCAAGATTTATGAGGCGGTTTGAACGAGATAGAGTAAAGTAGAGACGAAAAGAAAGAGAGATTTGGTGACAATGTATTTTGTCTAAGTTTTGATTACTCTTTGTTTAAATCTATTTTAA
>JAOZTG010000046.1:0-3122 GCA_029939235.1 Flavobacteriaceae bacterium | reverse complement strand
GCAGCTTGGGGAAATTTATGAAGTTATATAAATTCTTTGCGAAAAACTTTGCCGCCCTTTGCGTGACAAAAAAGCTTTCTTAAATTTTCTCAAAATACATCACAATCGCCTCTTTTATTAAAACAGATTGTTCCCCTGGTTTTAAATTTGGCAATTCATCAATAACTTTATAATGAGGCCAGCCATCTTCATCAAAATATTCAAATTCGTAAAACCCGAAAGGTTCTAATAATTTACAGATCGCAACATGCATAATATCCAGTTTTTCATCTTTGCTAAAAGTTTTATAACCTTTCCCAAGCTCTTGAATGCCTATTAAATAGATAATTGCATCCACATTCAAAGTTTCTCCTCCACCAAATTGCTTTGAAATATTTTGCTGTACTTCTTCCCAGCTTTTTTTTGTTTTTTCGTCTCTTGACATATATTTAAAATAGAATAGTTGACAAAAATACCAATTTTAAATATCAAATTTTAAATATCAAATTTTGAATTCATACTTTTGTACCATTCAAATAACAAAATAATGTACGGCAAAATAAAAGAACAACTGCAAAATGAGCTTGCTTCTATCAAAGAAGCGGGTTTATATAAAAGTGAACGAATTATTACATCATCTCAAGATGCTGTGATCAAAATTTCAACAGGTGAAGAAGTGATAAATTTTTGTGCAAATAATTATCTGGGTTTATCCAACAACCCAACGGTCATTCAGGCTGCTAAAGATGCAATGGATACCCATGGTTACGGGATGTCATCCGTAAGATTTATTTGTGGAACGCAGGATATTCACAAAGAACTGGAACAAAAAATAGCCAATTTTTATCAAACAGAAGATACTATTTTATATGCTGCTGCCTTTGATGCCAACGGAGGAGTTTTTGAACCCTTGTTAAGTAAAGAGGATGCTATTATTTCTGATGCTTTGAACCACGCATCTATTATTGATGGCGTGAGATTATGTAAAGCAGCAAGATATCGTTATGCAAATAATGATATGGAAGACCTTGAAAACCAGTTGATCGAAGCTAATAAGCAAAATCACAGATTTAAAATTATCGTTACTGATGGAGTTTTTTCCATGGATGGTATTGTAGCTCAGTTAGATAAGATCTGTGATCTGGCAGATAAATATGATGCCATGGTGATGGTTGATGAATGTCATGCTGCCGGATTTATCGGTAAAACCGGAAGAGGAACGGTGGAGCTTAAAAATGTGATGGGAAGAGTAGATATAATTACCGGAACTTTAGGTAAAG
Source organism: Flavobacteriaceae bacterium (assembly GCA_029939235.1). Lineage (GTDB taxonomy): Bacteria > Bacteroidota > Bacteroidia > Flavobacteriales > Flavobacteriaceae > Lutimonas. Next base: position 1,863 of record JAOZTG010000046.1, on the reverse strand, counting down.
CCCTTGGCGGAGCAATGGGAGGTTATACCACTGGTCCAAAAGAAATTATTGAAATTCTGCGTCAGCGATCAAGACCTTATTTATTTTCAAATTCTTTAGCTCCATCAATTGTTGGAGCCTCCTTAAAAGTTTTTGAAATGATCGATACCGATACTTCTTTACGTGATAAACTGGAAGAAAATACTAACTATTTTAGATCTAAAATGGAAGAAGCTGGATTTGATCTTGTAGGAGCTGATGCTGCTATTGTACCGGTAATGCTTTATGATGCAAAACTATCACAGGATATGGCAAATGCACTTTTAAAAGAGGGTATTTATGTAATTGGGTTTTTCTTTCCGGTAGTTCCGAAAGAAAAAGCAAGGATTAGAGTCCAGTTAAGTGCAGCACATAACAAAGAACACTTAGATAAAGCAATTGCTGCTTTTATTAAGGTGGGGAAAGAATTAAAAGTTATATAACCTATTAAATGATTGAAAGATTAAATTATTTAATCTTTCAATTTTTGAATTTTTCAATTATGAAAATACGAATAACCAAACATTTTGATTTCGAGTCTGCCCATGCTTTGTATGGCTACGATGGAAAATGCAAAAACATTCACGGTCACAGTTATCATTTATATGTAACCGTTATTGGAGAACCAATTGATGATGGAGATAACCCAAAAAACGGAATGGTAATGGATTTTGGTGATCTGAAACGCATTGTAAAAAAAGAGATTGTTGATGTTTTTGACCATGCTGTTGTTTTTAATGCAAATTCTCCACATAAAGAACTTGCAAATACAATCAAGGAAAATGCACACAGAATCATTTTAGTTCCTTATCAGCCAACAAGTGAGAATATGTTGTTTGATTTTGCTGATAGGATCAAAGCTCTTTTACCAGAAGAGGTTGCTCTACACTCATTGAAATTGTATGAAACAGCAAACTCTTATGCGGAATGGTTTGCAGATGATCAAAATTAATACATACCAATGTCTTTTCCTGAGAAATCAGAAATCTCAAACATGAATAAACAAAAGAAAATATACTTTGCATCCGACCAGCATTTTGGTATTCCAACCCTTGAAAAAAGCAGGGAAAGAGAAGTCAAATTTGTGCAATGGCTGGAGGAAGTAAAAGAAGATGCAGAAGCTATTTTTTTACTGGGTGATCTTTTTGATTTTTGGTTTGAGTATAAAACGGTTGTACCTAAAGGTTTTGTAAGAGTTTTAGGGAAACTTGCTGAAATTAGAGATAGTGGAATACCTATTTATTTTTTTGTTGGAAACCATGATCTTTGGATGAAAAACTATTTTGAAACTGAATTGAATATTCCAATTTATAGAGATCCTGAGGAGTTTACTTTTCATAACAAAACTTTTTTAATTGGTCATGGTGATGGCTTAGGCCCTGGTGATAAAGGTTATAAACGAATGAAAAAGGTTTTTACAAACCCTCTTTCAAAGTGGTTGTACAAATGGTTACACCCAGATATTGGTGTTTGGCTGGCACAGTATTTATCTACCCAAAATAAATTGATATCCGGGGAAGAAGATGTAAAATTTTTAGGTGAGGATAATGAATGGTTGGTACAATATGCCAAAAGAAAGTTAGAAACAAAGCACTATGATTTTTTTGTTTTTGGCCATCGTCATTATCCAATGGAAATTCAACTAAATAAAAACAGTAAATATGTCAATACCGGTGACTGGATCAGTTATTTTACTTATGCTGTTTTTGATGGAGATGAGTTGGTTTTGAAAACATTTGAAAATTGAGTTCTCGACTACGCTCAAACTAAAATTCAATATTTATAAATTGATTATTTACTCTTAATGGATAGGAGAAATATATTTTTATCTGATATATTTGTCCT
>JAOZTG010000183.1 GCA_029939235.1 Flavobacteriaceae bacterium | reverse complement strand
AGTTTATAACTTAAGTGAATATCTTAATCTTTTTGGTTCTGTTTTAGAATAATGTAGAATTACTATTTTTAAATACCTGATTGCCAGTAAATATTTAAAATTCTCTTTGCGAAACTTCCATATTTTCTCTGTATGCCTTTAAGTAATACCCGCCTGAACAGACGGGCAGGGCTATTGCACAAAGTGCCACAAAGGATTTTACCAAATTACACAAAGACAACACTATTGTAAAACACAACCATCTTTTTAATAAACCAAATCATGAAAACACAAAATATATTAGATCTTATAGGAAATACACCTTTAGTCAAAACAACTAATTTAATTAAAAATAAGAATATTACTCTCCTTTTAAAACTGGAAGGTAATAACCCCGGAGGAAGTGTAAAAGATCGTGCGGCGTATAATATGATCAAATCTGCATTAGACAGAAATGAAATTGATAAAAGTTCAAATCTTATCGAAGCTACAAGTGGTAATACCGGAATTGCTTTGGCTATGATAGCAAGTCTTTTTGGATTGAATATAGAGCTGGTAATGCCAGAAAATTCAACAAAAGAACGTATTCAAACAATGCGTGCCTATGGAGCAACCGTAACTTTAACTCCCGCAGATGAAGGTATTGAAGGCGCCAGAGACTATGCAGAGAATAAAGTGAAAAAAGATGGTTTTATTATGTTGAATCAGTTTGCAAATGACGACAACTGGAAAGCTCATTATAAAACCACCGGTCCGGAAATATGGAACGATACCGATGGGAAAATAACACATTTTGTTTCGGCAATGGGAACAACAGGAACCATCATGGGAATCTCAACCTATCTAAAAGAACAAAATAAAAATATCCAGATCATAGGTGCTCAACCTACTGATAATTCTAAAATTCCCGGAATCAGAAAATGGCCTGTAGCATATTTACCAAAAATATTCAACCCTAAAAAAGTAGATCAGGTAATTGAAGTGAGTGAAACAGAAGCCCGTTCCATGACCAAAAAACTTGCTAAAGAAGAAGGTGTCTTTGCCGGAATGAGCAGTGGTGGTGCTGTGGCAGTTGCTTTAAAATTAGCAGATCAAATAGAGAAAGGTATTATTGTAGCTATTATTTGTGATAAAGGCGATCGGTATCTATCTTCGGATTTGTTTGAATGAAAATTCATTTTTGGAGTAATTACTGACAATAATCAGGGTTTCACTTTGAGTCAAGCCCTGAGTGATTAACTGGTCATCCAGTTATTTTTTAACCTTCAACAATATTCACTGAGTTTCCTTTTAAAAATGCACCTAAATTAGAAACAGCAATTTGCATCAATCGCTCTCTGGCTTCTTTGGGTGCCCAGGCAATATGAGGCGTAATGATACAATTTTTGGCTTGAAGTAAAGGATTCTCTTTTTTTATCGGCTCAGCTGAAACCACATCCACTCCTGCCCCACCAACTTTACCTGAGTTTAACGCATTCTTCAGATCTTCTTCTACAATTAATGGTCCACGGGATGTGTTGATGATCATCACTCCATCTTTCATTCTTTCAATACTATTTTTATTGATAAGACCTTCCGTCTTTTCAGTCAAAGGGCAATGTAAACTAATAATATCTGATTGTGACAATAGTGTTCCCATGTCTACATTTTTAAAACTATCTGATTCCAATTCAGGATATTTCTTGTTACTAAAAACCATTACTTTCAATCCAAAAGCCTGAGCAATTTTTGCTGTTGCCTGACCAATTCTTCCAAAACCAATGATACCCAACGTTTTTCCATTTAATTCAATCAATGGAGTTTTCGTAAATGAAAAATCAATTGAATTCTCCCATTCTCCATCTTTAACCGCTGCATGATGAATTCCTACTTGGTTTGTCAATTCCAATATCAATGCAAATGTAAATTGTGCAACTGCATCGGTGCTGTATGCAGGTACATTTGTCACCGTAATTCCCAATTCATTAGCGGCTGCAATATCAACAACATTGTATCCTGTTGCCAAAACACCAATATATTTTACATTGGATACTTTCTCCAATACCTCTTTGGGCAAAAGTGTTTTATTTGTAAAAATAATCTCTGCATCAGCAATAACTTCCACAACTTTATCTATATCATTTTCAGTTCGGTGAAAAACTTTTAAGCTTCCATATTTTTCGAGTTCTTTCCAACTTAAATCACCCGGGTTTAAAGTAAAACCATCAAGAATTGTTATTTTCATGTAAAGATATTTTTTATAACTAACCACCAAAGATAAAAAATATCAGCCATATTTTTACATGATTATAAATCATACAAAATATTTAAATAAAAAACATTAAATTTGCCGCTACATATTATTTCAAACCCTTATAACCAAATCATATATTATGAAAATAATAAAAGTTACTGCCTTATTTATTTTTTTTATTGCTTTATTCTTTAATTTCAATACAATTCAGGCTCAAAAAGTTAGCACTTCACAAATTAAAAAACAGATTACAACCTATAAAAATGATGCTAGAGGACCTTACCACAGAATTAAATGGTTTTGTGATGATGGCACTATCCATGATCCCAAAAATCCATGCGGTAGTGTTGGAGGTATTCAACACGCAACTTATAAACCTGAGATTGCTAATCTGTCAAAAAACAACCATATTTATTTTGGTAATATTTTATCCTATAACAAACCAGATGAATTTTGGGATAAGAACAATAACCACAGTCGCTTAAAACAATATCAACTGGTTAAATATTTATCAAGTGTTGATGATGGGTGGATCTATAGAAAAGGTCAGTTTTACCGAGGTTCTATGCAATCGGAAGATGAAGAAGCATGGGGAAAAAAATTCTATCTTCAATTATTAAAGAATAAATCTGTTTTAGATTCTGATTATTATCTTGTAAAAGAATCATTAAAAGATATTCCGCATCAGGGAGACAGCAACATGTCTCAATTGATGCGTAGTCAATCAAAGGTTTTAGCTGAAGAAGTACCAAGTTTTATGAATGTTCGAATTAAAATTCATGGTAACCCTGACAAAACGGACATTGAAAGTGTAAAGCAGTACAAAAAATCTCATGCAAGTAGTTTAAGTCAAAACCAGACGAAAAAAATTGATGAACTAATTCAAACACTGGAAACATACTACACTCCGGTTAGTGTTGACTCTTTGATCAAACAAGTAAATTCCATGAGTGGTGATACGCATACAAAAGTTTTGCTTACAACCCTTTTATCTAAATATGGAGAAACAAAACCCATAGGAGATAAGGTTTATATTTTGACAAATATTATTTGTGACATCCGACTAAAAGTTTCAGATGAAAAAACTGAAAATAACCGATTATTATTATTGGACTTAGCCAACAAGGTTGAAAAATCACTGTTTATCCAGTCACAAGAATGGAAACCTGCTAATTTAAAAGAATTAATGAAAAAAATTCAGGTTCTAAGTTATGCCACTATGGGATCTGGATTAACAGAATTATGGGAATGGGAAAATGCAATGGATATTTTAAACAATGGTCTGCCTTCTTCCATGAGCTTAAACGAATTGAACAAGTTTTTAGTGAGATCAAGAGGTATTGTTGAATGGAGCACTGCCATGGTTAAAGCTGTATATGGGGAAGATGTGGAAAAATATGCTTCTTTCGAGCCTAAGGCTTATCAATTTATTGATGATCGTATTAGGTCATCCATTGTTTTAGATCTTGGTAACAGCGTTAGCCAATTAGGAAATATTATCACAAAACATTCATCTATTAAAAATGATGTGATGGGTATTGCAAGTGAGTCAACTGTTAGAGGATTGAACCCTGGCTATGCATTTGGTGAGCTGGTTGTAACCTCGGGCTTGACAAAAAACATTGAATTTAGCAAAGATAAGATCTATGTATTTGAAAGACCACCTGGTGATTTAAAACCTATTGCCGGAATCATGACTATTTCTGAAGGAAACCTTGTTTCGCATGTTCAGTTACTTTCAAGAAATTTAGGAATTCCCAATGCTGCATTATCCAGTGGAAATCTCAAATCACTTTCAAAGTATCATGGTAAAAAAGTATTTTATGCCGTTTCCGATAAGGGTAACGTAATTATGAAACTAGAGAAGAATATGACTTCTAAAGAAAAGGCTCTTTTTTCAAAAGAAGAGAGAAATGAGAATAAAATTAAAGTTCCGGTTGATAAAATTAATTTAGAGCAAATAAGTCTTTTAAATTTAAGAGATGTAAAAGCAGATGATTCGGGTAAGATTTGCGGACCAAAAGCAGCAAATTTAGGTCAGTTAAAATCTATTTTCCCTGATCATGTTGTAGAAGGTTTTGTAATTCCTTTCGGAATATTTAGAAAGCATTTAGACAATAAAATGCCAGGCACAAATGGTTCTTACTGGAACTATTTGAACGAAACTTATGCACAAGCAGATAAGATGCGTAAGACCAACAAAAGTTTAAAAGAAATTGATGATTTTCAGGTTCAGCGTCTTACAACTTTGAGAAAAGCCGTTGAAAAAATGCCATTGAATAAAGATTTTATTGCCGAACTGGAAAGTGAATTTAAAAAAGTATTTGGAACCAGTATAGGAAAAAAGGCAGTATTCCTTAGAAGTGATACCAACATGGAAGATCTGAAAGGATTTAATGGTGCAGGTTTGAATCTTACACTTTTTAATATTCTTGGTAAAAATGATATTCTTAACGGTATCAAAAAGGTATGGGCTTCACCATATACAGACAGAAGTTTAAGATGGAGACAAAAGTATTTATTGAATCCCGAATATGTATTCCCTTCTATCGTAGTAATTCCTGGTGTAAATAACGATTATTCCGGTGTTGTGATCACAACAGGAATCAACGAAGGAGCAAAAAATGATATGACTGTTGCTTTTAGTCATGGTGTTGGTGGTGCCGTTGATGGCCAGGCAGCTGAGACCAGACTGATCACAAAAAATGGATATAAATTATTATCTCCTGCCAGAGAACCAAGTTATCTTGCATTGCCAAGTTCAGGAAATACCGTTAAAAAATATGCCACATTTGAGAAACCAATTTTAAATAATAAGAACATGCAATCCATTAGAGATTTGGTTAAAGAAGTGCGTGTAAAAGTTCCGGAACGTACAGATCCATCTTATAAAGGAGCCTACGACATGGAAATGGGCTTTTTGAAGAATAAATTATGGCTATTTCAAATAAGACCCTTTGTGGAGAACAAAAAAGCACAGAATTCAGATTATCTAAAATCAATTTCACCAAAGATTGATTATAATAAAAAAATATCACTTTCAGATAAAATATAAGTTTATGAAAACATTATTCAAAATATCAGCAGGTTTATTGCTTACCTTTTTACTATTAAGTGCTTATCCCATAGATGGATACAGAACTACAAAAATTGCACGATTGCTATATCTCCAAAAATTAAAAGGAAGCGGAAAGTTAACCCGAATTCCGGCGGGAGCAATGCATGATCTGGATTACGTACAATTAAATCTTAAAAAGCATAGCAACAAGAGCATTGAAGATTTTTTAGTGAAAGATGAAGAGTTATCTAAAAAAATACAAAGAGTTTTACCAAAAGGAAATTATTCTATTTCAGTTTTAGATATGACCGATGCTGACCATATTAAATATGCAGCAATCAATGAAAACAAAGGTTATCAACCTGGCAGTGTTGGAAAATTAGTTGTACTGACTGCTTTTTTCACCAATTTAAAAAAAATATATCCAAATTCATGGAATAAAAGAGTTGATCTATTGATAAATAAAAGAGTTGATTCAAGATATTGGGGTGTTGGTGACCATCATACTATTCCTGTTTATGATATTGAAAAGGATAAATTAACCAAACGAAAGGTAATTGCGTCTGATGAATTTTCACTTTATGAATGGTTAGATCATATGGTTTCTGTTAGCAACAATGGAGCTGCATCAATAGTTTACAGAGAGACTGTGCTTATGTCGGTATTTGGCAAAGACTACCCTGATTTAACCAGTCAACAGGCAGAGGATTATTTTAAAAGTATTAAAAGAGACAGTTTACGAAATCTTTCTCACAG
>JAOZTG010000182.1 GCA_029939235.1 Flavobacteriaceae bacterium | reverse complement strand
AAGGGAGTCTAAAAAAGACTCTGCGGAGAAAGAGGTTTATGAACCTTTTTTGGCTAAATATACCTAAACCCTTATAAACACTGACTTTCTTAATTTTGTTAATAAATTTTACACCTCATTTATAGCCTAAAATAGCATTAAAACATACCTTTACTGTCACCTATACTGTCACCTGCTATGAGATACACATTCAATTTAAAAAACCCTAAAAGCGAGGGCGAAACACTAATCTATTTCTCTACTTATTTTAAAAGTGAAGGTAAGAAATTTGTTTATTCTACCGGAGAAAAAATACCACCAAATGAGTGGGATTTTAAATACCGTCAACCAAACAATACAACCGGGAGAACAAAGAATGCAGAAGACCATAGAACAATTAAAAAACAACTGGATCGCTATTCAAATTTTTTCACTGAAATAATCAATCGATATAAAAATTCTAATCAGGAAATTGACATTGAAACTGTAAGAAAAGAGTTTGATAAGCATTTTAAAAAAGTAAAAACTATTTCAAATAACTTCCTGGCCGTTTATGATCTATTCATAGAAAATAAAAAAAATGACAAATCTGATAGTGCAAACTCCAAAAGCACCATTAATAGATATAGCTACTTAAAAAAACTTTTAGAAGAATTCAAAAACGATACTAAAACAAGCCTTCATTTTAATAGAATCAATGATAAGTTTTATAATTCTTTTCTGGATTATTTCATTAATAAAAGAACTCATTCCGCTAATACCTTGAGAAGAAATGTTGGTTTGTTAAAAACATTTCTAAACTGGGCTGTTGATAATGAATTTACATACAAAACAGAATTTAGAAAATTTAAATCACCTAAACCTCAAATTACAGATGAGATTGCATTGACATTTGAACAAGTAAAAGAACTTTATGAAAAAGATTTGAGCAGTAAACCGAAACTGGAAAGAGTTAGAGATGTTTTTGTTCTTGGTTGCTCAACAGGTTTAAGAATTAGCAACTATTCAAAAATTAAAAAGAGTGATATAATTAATGGTTTTATTCATGTAAATGATCAGAAAAATAAGGATAAACAGCTTAGAATACCACTGAATGATTTTTCATCAGAAATACTTGAAAAATATGATTATAAACTTCCAATAATTTCCACTCAAAAGTTTAATGAATATATCAAAGATGTTTTTGAAGAATTAGAATATACGCATACAGTTAAAAAAACCATGAGAATTGGAAAGGAAATAATTGAAACTGATATTCCTTTTCATGACAGAATTTCTTCACACACAGCCAGAAGAAGTTTTATTACCATCATGAAAAACAAAAAAATTCCGGACAAGGTTATCATGGGATTTACCGGCCATAAAAGTTTAGAGGTTTTCAACAAATATTATAAGCCTAACAAAGAAGATGAAAAAGACTTTATGAATGATGTATGGAAAATGTAATTATCACAATAGTTAATCAAATTATTTTGTAACAAATATTTTCCAAATTTGTTACAAATTCTCTGATAATAAAACCGAATAATCTTATCCTTTAACATTAGATATATAAAGAAAATACGATTTTATTTACATAATATTAGATATAATTCTTGTCGCAAATTATTACTATTCTTGCGACAATAAATTTAATAAAATATGGCTGTAATCCTTGAAAAACAGATAATAAACCAGATAAAAAAAGCCAAGGGGGTATCGCTCTTTTTTATAGTAAACTTTCTCTATTTTGGGTTCTAAAGTATTGAAACACCTGGTTGAGAATAATGAAATTTCCCATGCTACTAGAAGAATATATTTATTACTTATTATGGATCCAATTTTTGGTAAAATATCAGTGCTAAAACTAAAATAATTTCCAGAACAAATCTAGCTCGTATTATTCCAAGTAGACCCTAACTTTAAATGCACTAGGTTTTGTTAATACAGATATTAAAAAAGAATTTGTTAATCAGCTATTTAATTTCTAAAATCGATTTAAGTTTTCCAATCATCATTTTATGCTTTTCAGGATTCAATTGCACCAACTTTTGGATATTCTTCAACTTCCATTTAACAGCAGGTAAATCTTTTAATATAGGTTGGGGAAACAGACTCCATATAGGGCTTCCCATTTCAAAGCTTATAAGGAATTTCTTATCATCGTCAGTGAGACGTTGTGTAATAGTTCTTATCAATGTATCTCGTGTTGATTCATAATCATCATAAGAGAATCCTATTGATGTCATTCCTGCAAACTGATTTTTAAATGCTGATTTTTGGTCTTTCAATACTGGGGAAAGCAATTCATTGATTGGCTTGTAATGGCTTATCAAGCCTACTTTAAAACCCTCCCAGATTTCATTGTTAAACCCCTCATTTTCGAATAAAAGTTTAACATCAAAAAGATCTCGTGGATGCTGTCTGTCAATTGATGCACATATCTTACCTCCATATAATTCTGCAAGCGAAACAACATTGATCGCAGCAAATTTATTAAACTCATCTTGCACTGAATCTACAACTTGCATTAGTTCTGTTGGAAATACATTTCCTCTTGTAATCGTATTTACTTCTATCTTTATCTGAGCTCCTTGTCCCTGACAGTTCAATTTAACATCTGTTCCAGCTCTTAAGGGCACCGTATGAATTTTCAAACCACGAACATTATTTTCAAGATCAACTTTTATTCTTCCTAATCCTTTCTGTATATCACTTAAAGCTTCTTCTCTTGAATTAATTGGTAAATACGTTAAGTCAACATCAACAGATAGGCGTGGCATATCTCTGACAAAAAGATTGATTGCAGTACCACCTTTTAATGCAAATATTTCTTCTTTAGCTATATAGGGTAAAACCTGTAATAGTAAATCAACTTGTGCTTTATATGCTTGTGTAATCATAATTCTGCTAATTCTTTTGGTACCGTTATTTTATATTTTGCATCATAAGTTCCATTCTTCACTATCATTCGGTCTCCACTACCTAATTCTATATTATCTTTTTTTATAAATTTAAACCACTGGTGATTCGCCTTTTCCCCCATATACAGAAACAAACGGTTAACTTTTATAGAACTACAATTAGATAATAATTCTGTAACCAACTTTGGTCGTAAATTTACAAGTCCTTCAAAAAGCTGATAACATTCTACAAGATCTGACTTTTGTGGAGCTAAATACAAACATTCCATTATTGCTCTTTCAGGAGTAGAAACTCTAACAGGAATCTCTTTAATGTCCAATTCTTTTACTCCCAGATCATTCAATAAAAAAGAACTTGATTTATGAAATAATTTAAGACCCCAATCATAATCGGTAAACCATTTGGGCAGCTTTGTTCTCTGTTTAGAAAACAGATATAAGGTTTCATTATCTAACCTATAATAATGTGCATATCCTTGTAATGATAATGCGGATAGTCCTCCAACGTGTACACTTATTGCTTTTTGCTTTTGAATTGCATTTACAGCTCCCTCCCATTCTATATTATCATTAGGTTTTTTATAAGCACCTCTTCCCAGAGGCTCTAACCAACCACTTTCTAAATAATACTTCCGTAAATCACTTGATATACCAATACTATCTAACAACGAACTTGTCATAACATTTCCTTGTTGCATAACTTTAATAAGTGACTTTAATTTTGTTTCTTTTTGCGTAGCCATACTACTTTTATTTAAACAAAAATAAAGTAAATAATTAAGAAAAACTATAATTTCTTTATTATAATCACTTTTAAGGTAGTGTGACTACTAAAATAACAATATTTTTAAAGTAAACATATCATTTTTGTTTCACATGGGAAAGAAAACATAAAATCATTCCAGAAAGAAATCCTGTTTTCCAATTCAATAAAGTTGGTATTATGATTATGGAACAATCCAGGAACCACCTTTTATATTATTTTGATTACCTAAGTATGGTACCTATTTCCCAAATATTTCATTGCTGAAGAATATAAATATTTTCATCTAAATCCCCGTTTCTTAATAGTATTATTACCATCATGAAAAACAAAAAAATTCCGGACAAGGTTATCATGGGATTTACCGGCCATAAAAGTTTAGAGGTTTTTAACAAATATTATAAGCCTAACAAAGAAGATGAAAAAGACTTTATGAATGATGTGTGGAAGATGTAATTTGTAAAAACACAAAATAAATCAATATATTTGCATTAATCAATAGTAATCGTACAACACTAATTAATAGCAATCGCACAACGTCAATTAATAGTAATTGCACAGCATTAATTAATAGTGACAGAACGTTGATAATTAATGATTATAAAACGAACCATCAGTAATAACAAAGTATATGGCTACACCAGGAGAAAAATTAGCAGAATCATTAGAGAAACTTAAACAACTTCAAGACTCAGGTATTGTAGCAATAAAAGCAAATGATCTAAGTAGAATTAATAAAACACGTTTAATCAATAATGGATTTATACGCGAAGTAATAAAGGGGTGGTATATATCGACACCTCATGATGAAAAACAAGGAGATAGTACATCATGGTTTACTTCATTTTGGAAGTTTTGCTCTAGGTACTTAGATGACAGATATGGTAATGATTATTGTATCTCAGCAGAACAATCTCTTAAATTACATTCAGGCGATAATTCTGTTCCTAGACAATTAATCGTAAGATCTCCAAAAGGGAATAATTCACTTACTGAATTATTATTTGGGACTTCTGTTCTTGTAATAAAATCACCTATTTCTGAAATTTCAGAAACAGATTTTCACAATGGTGTGAGAGTATTTAATTTACCATCAGCAATAGTTTATAGTTCACCATCAATATTTTCTAAACAGGCTATTGATACTAGAACTGCATTAATGATGATAAAAGATTCTTCAGAGTTATTAAGAATACTATTAGACGGTGGACACTCTACTATTGCGGGGAGATTAGTAGGTGCATACCGAAACCTTGGTCAGGATACAATAGCTGATGACATTTTAAAAACAATGAAGTCTGTAGGATATGATGTTAGAGAAAAGGATCCATTTTCAGAACAATCTTCTATACTGTTAGACACTAGAGAACGTTCGCCATATGTAAATAGGATTAAACTAATGTGGAATGAAATGCGTAAGGTAGTTATAGACCTATTTCCTGAAGCACCTGGTATTCCTATAGATACAAATGCATATATGAAAATGATAGAGGATATTTATACTACAGATGCATACCACTCTCTTTCAATTGAAAAATATATTGTATCACCACAACTTATAGAAAAGGTAAAAAGCGGCTCTTGGGAAGCTGACAATAATGAAAACGATAGAAAACAAAAAGATGCAATGGCTGCTAGAGGTTATTGGCAAGCGTTTAATTCAGTAAAAGAGAGTATTAGTAAGATTTTTGAAGGAGAGAATCCAGGAAGTGTTGTAAAAAGAGATCATGGGAATTGGTACAGAGAATTATTTGCTCCAAGTGTTACTGTAGGTTTGCTAAAACCATCTGATTTAGCAGGGTACAGAAACAATCAAGTTTATATTGGTCAATCTTTACACACTCCAATTAATAAAGATGGTGTTAGAGATGTTATGCCTTTACTTTTTAGATTATTAGAAGAAGAAAAGAATGCTAGCGTACGTGCAGTTTTAGGGCATTTTGTATTTGTGTATACTCACCCATACATGGATGGAAATGGTAGAATGGGTAGATTTTTGATGAATACCATGCTTGTTTCGGGTGGATACCCTTGGACTGTGATTCCTGTAGAAACAAGAGAAGAATATATGAATGCTTTAGAAAGTGCAAGCGTAGATTTGGATATAAAACCATTTGTTGAGTTTTTAGCAAATTTAGTAGAGTCAGGACTTAAAGGAGAGCCATTGGCTAAGATTTCTATATAAAATAGTTGTAATCTCACTTCATCTTATTCAACAAACTTACAACTCTTTAAGAGCTTTGAAACAACGTTTAGAAAGTATTATGTGAAACTAATCATTTTCAATATTATGATGAATGCTGTTTCTTGACCAATGTTTGGAAGATGTAATTTTAATCAAATACACACTATTTTATTTCACAAATTTTAACTTTTTTTGTGAAAATATT
>JAOZTG010000181.1 GCA_029939235.1 Flavobacteriaceae bacterium | reverse complement strand
AGGTTTTCCATTTCTTTGACGGAATAGGTTCTTAAAGAAGAAACAATACCATCCCATAAAACGAATATGGGAACCAAAGGTATGAAATATGTGAAAATTATTCTTTCCACAGAAAACGGTCTGATAAAAGGTGTTACAAGCAACACTGTTATAGGAGAAAAGGTCATAGCTAAAACACTTGCAAAGCTTCTTTCCTGACCTTCAAAAATAGCAATATTTTGTTTTGTAGCTACTGCATTTTGCAAGATCTTTTTTGCATCATTTGGTTTAAAATGGTGTAATGACAAAAATTGAGTTCTCAGTCCTTTTAAACTGGCAGGTATTTCTCTTGCATCAACAGGATCAGTTAAATAATCAAAATGTTTACCTTGCTGTTTTGTGTATTCAAAAGCGGCAATATTTGGATAAAGATCGGTCATGATTATCCGTAGATCAGGATTGTTTTTTTGTAATTCTTTGCTTAACCATAACAAACCTCCTCCGCCTCCAGAACCAAGATCTATGATCTGATTCGAGTTACTCTTTTTGATTCCTTTTTCAATAATTGGAATAACCGATTGAAACAGTTTTGTTTTATTGGTTAAGAATTGTAAAAAATCAGTCATATAGTTCCGTAAAAATGTTGGGAACCATGAAAGATCTTCAAATTCAAATAAATGTATTCTGCTCATACTTTTTAAGAAATGTATCTATTGGTGATTAATCGTAACTCATATTAATTTGTTCTTTTTTAGGACAGTATGATCTTTGTGCAACTTCATAAAATCCTTTGTGGCACTTTGTGCAATAGCCCTTCCTGTCCGTTCAGGCAGTTATTACGCAAAGTTACACTGAGAAAATATAGAAGTTTCGCAAAGATAATTATTAATTTTACTGGCAATCAAGCATATAAAAATAGTAATTCTAAATCATACTAAAACTAAGCCTATCGTTTTATTTATTCCTTTTATTGAATAAAAAGAATCAAAAAATATTTCTAATTTCCATTAAATTCATTGTAAAACTTTAAATTTAAAACCCAACTGCACTGTCATCCCCTCTGGGATCTGCTCCACCCTCTAAATTTCCATTTGGCAAAACCAGAATAGCATCTACTTTACCCAGTATTCTAGAATTACTTTGATCGATCTTATATCCTTTTTTTCGTAAGCCTGCAAAGGTAATTGTATCAAACAAAGGCTCAAATTTTATTTCATCAGGTAACCATTGGTGATGAAAATGGGGAACAGTAACCGATTCATTCATCCCCATATCAAATTCGATCACATTCAAAATATTTTGCAATACCGAAGTAATAATCGTCGATCCTCCCGGAGATCCTAAAACCATTTTTAACTTTCCATTTTGCTCTACAATGGTTGGTGTCATAGAACTCAACATTCTTTTTTGTGGTTCAATAGAATTTACTTCTGCATCAATAAGAAAGCAATAAATAATAGGAAGAATATTCGTTTCATTCTCTAAATCTCTTTATTCAATTTATTTTGTATTTCAATTAATTTTTGTGCCGAAAAGTCACATAAAATTTTGAAAAAAGAAGTAAAATCCTGTTCAAATTCTTTATAATGCAATTCGAGATCGTGAATTGCCAAATGCATCTGTGATATTTCATGGGTCCTTTTATTCATCCCTATTAAAACTCTTCTAATTCCTTCTAATTTGGCGTAATTAGTTAACCAGTCTCCTTCCATAATATATGGTGTAATTTTTTGCATTTTCTCCGGAAGAACATCAAAATTATCTTTTAAATTCATATAAAACTCCTGAGAAAATTCTGATAAAGGAATATCACTATAATCGTTCCAGTTCTTTGCCAAAAAATGATCATAAAAAATATCAATAATAATACCTTTATAATGACCATACCTTCCATCAAGGCGTCTTTTACTTTTCTTTACAATATCATTATTATCGGTAAACCAATCTATCTGTCTATGCAATAAAATCCCAATCTTTATTCCTTTAGGATATTCTTCATACCTACGCCCCTTTACAGAATCAGCAATAAAATTACCAATCTGAATGGATTTATTATTATTGGAAAGATATATATGGGCTAAGTAATTCAAAAGGTTATATAATAAAATTGCCTTTGGCTAATGTATGTTATTTTTATGAATAGTCCGATTTTCATTGAATAGATACTTTTAGCTTTAACATATTTGTATGAACAGTTTCTTTGATATGAATTTTTTTAAAATAGTTTTTTATTTGATTTAATTTAATAATTTTGCAGCAATAGGGATGATTCCTCTCCAAAAGAAGGAATTTTGTTTTTATAAATACTCCAGTTATAAGCAATTGTTCAAAATTCAAAATTGTATAATTGGTATTAAAATCATTTTTATATGATAGAAAAAAATCAAAATTCAGCAAAAGCTATTGAATTAGAAAACAAATATGGTGCTCATAATTATCACCCTCTTCCAGTTGTGTTAAACAAAGGTGAAGGTGTTTTTGTATGGGATGTTGACGGTAAAAAGTATTACGATTTTCTATCAGCTTATTCAGCTGTAAATCAAGGTCATTGCCATCCTAAAATAATCAATGCGTTAAAGGATCAGGCTGAAATTTTAACCCTGACTTCCCGTGCTTTTTACAATGATAAACTTGGTGAATATGAAAAATTCATAACCAATTATTTTGGTTTTGATAAAGTTTTACCCATGAATACCGGTGCCGAAGCTGTAGAAACTGCCATTAAATTATGCCGTAAATATGCCTATGAAAAAAAGGATATTCGGGAAGAAAAAGCACAGATCATTGTTTGTGAGAATAATTTCCATGGAAGAACCACAACGATCATTTCCTTTTCGAACGATGAAGATGCCCGTAAGAATTTTGGACCTTATACACCGGGATTTATCAAAATTCCATATAATGATGTGGAAGCTTTAGAAGTGGCGATCAAAACAAATGAAAATATTGCCGGTTTTATGGTAGAGCCCATTCAGGGAGAAGCAGGTGTTTTTGTTCCGGATGAGGGATATTTAACAAAAGCAAAAGAAATTTGTACTGAAAATGATGTTTTGTTCATTGCAGACGAAGTGCAAACAGGTATTGCCCGTACAGGTAAATTACTTGCTGTAAATCACGAAAATGTGACACCTGATATTTTAATCTTAGGAAAAGCCCTTTCCGGAGGTGCTTACCCTGTATCGGCTGTATTGGCAAATGATGAGATCATGGAGGTGATCAAACCGGGTCAGCACGGTTCTACTTTTGGAGGTAATCCTTTAGCTGCTGCTGTTGCAATTGCCGCTTTAGAAGTGATCACAGATGAAAAATTAGCTGATAATGCTGAAAAACTGGGAATTATTTTCCGAAAGGAAATACAGGAATTTGCTAAAACCAATGAACTGGTAAAATTAGTTAGAGGAAAAGGTTTATTAAATGCGGTTTTGATCAATGATACGGAAGACAGCAGTACCGCCTGGGATATTTGTATGAAATTAAGAGATAATGGTTTACTTGCAAAACCAACCCATGGAAATATTATCCGATTTGCTCCTCCTCTTGTAATGAATGAAGAACAATTGATGGATTGTGTAAATATTATCAAAAAAACAATTACGGAATTTAAAAAGTAAAATTTTGTAGATCATGTTAAAGCCCCAAATGAGTAATCAATTGGGGCTTTATTATTTCTTAAAATGATGGTTCTAATAAATTGAACTTTTTACTTTGTCCTTTCAACTTTTTACTTTGAACTTAGTAACCTTCTGTCAGGTGTTTTAATTTCACCTTATCTTTGAGTTTAATTTTTTTTCCTGCTAAAGTGATATAACCTTCCTTTTTAAACTCCGAAAGTAAACGAATAGTGGACTCCGTAGCAGTTCCAATGGCATTGGCTATTTCTTCTCGTGTTAAATTAACTGAAATAAATCCTTCATTATCAATTCCAAATATCTTTTCAAAAAACAATAAAGATTCAGCCAATCTTTCTCTTACATTTTTTTGAGCCATATTTGCAATGGAGGTATTTGCTTCATCCAGATCTTCGGCAAGTGATTTTGTGATCTCCATTGAAAAATCAGAGTTCGTTCTAAACAACTCTAAAATTTCAAGCTTAGGAATAAAACACACATCCATTTCTTCCAAGGCAGTAACTGTTAAATGAGCAACTGAATTACTAATAACAGATCTATGCCCCACTAATTCGCCTTTTTTTATGAATCTTACAATTTGCTCTTTACCATTTGGCGCAAGTTTAGTCAACTTACACTTTCCATTTCTTAAACAATAAACACCTTTTAATGAAGATCCCTCGCTAAAGATCACCTCACCTCTTTTAATATGTAATGTAGTTTTATTTTTAGTTACAGAGTTCATTTCTTCAGAACTGATTGAGTGTAAAGAATTTAACTCTCGTATAACACATTTATCACATTGTATATTCATATAGTTGTTTTTCTTGCCTGCAAATTTATACAAAATATGATATTTATCAGTTTTTAATGTGAATATTTTATATGAAATTTGTCAACATATATTTTTAGACCAATAAAATGTCAAAAGAAATCTGTTTTCACTGTGGTGCGGAGTGCAGTTACGGTACTGTCATGTTTGATAATAAGCCTTTTTGCTGCAATGGTTGCAAGACTGTATATGAAATTCTAAACCAAAATGAACTCACTTGTTACTATGATCTTGACCAGACTCCGGGCACAATTCCAGCAGAAATAAAAGGAAAATATGATTATTTAGATAATGAAGACATAGCAAATAAACTTATTGAATTCAATGATGGAAATGTTTCGGTAGTTAATTTTTATATCCCAAGTATTCATTGCAGCTCGTGTATTTGGGTATTGGAAAATTTAGATCGGTTGGATAAAGGTGTTCGAACCACGCTTGTGAATTTCCCTAAAAAAGAAATTCGGATTACTTTTAAAAACAAGGAAACTTCTTTAAAAAAAATAGTCGAGTTGATGACTTCCATTGGTTATGAACCTTTTATAAGTCTGGAGGATTCAGAAGGAAAAAGAAAAAAAATTGACCGTACATTAATCTATCAGGTTGCCCTGGCAGGTTTTGGCTTTGGTAATATCATGATGTTATCCTTTCCGGAATACTTTGAATTGGATGAATTTTGGTTAAATAAATTCAAAGATTTTTTTAGATATTTAATATTTGCATTTTCTATTCCGGTAGTAGTTTATTCTGCCAAAGATTATTTAATTTCAGCTTATAAAGGTGTAACACATGGTATTCTTAATATTGATGTACCAATTTCATTAGGTATTTTGGTGCTATTTATACGAAGTACTTATGAAATTTTCTCTCAAACCGGATCCGGTTATTTTGACAGTTTAACCGGCTTGATCTTTTTTCTGCTTCTGGGAAAGATGTTTCAGCAAAGAACCTATAATTTCCTTTCATTTGAACGTGATTACAAATCATATTTTCCCATTGCAATTACTAAAATAAATAAAGATACAACACATCATATCATTCCGGTTCATGAGATAAAAGAAGGAGATCGTTTATTAATAAGAAATGAAGAAATTATTCCGGTTGACGGAATCATGATCAACGGTAGTGCTCTTTTGGATTACAGTTTTGTTACCGGAGAATCTATGCCGGTGATAAAAAAATCTGGCGATAAAGTATATGCCGGCGGTAAACAAACAGATGGAGCAATTGAAATCGATGTTCTTCAAACCGTAACTCAAAGTTATTTAACACAGTTATGGAGTAATGATATATTTTCTAAAAATGACTCTGACAATATTAAAAATATTACCGATTCGATTAGTAAATACTTTACAATAGCTATTTTATTTATTGCTATATCAGCTGGTATATATTGGTTTTTTGTTGATATAACCAAGGCTTTTCAGGTGGTTTCTGCAGTACTAATCATTGCTTGCCCTTGTGCTTTGGCTCTTTCTGCTCCATTTGCCTTAGGTAATATGCTTCGCATTTTTGGTAAGAACAAGTTCTATCTTAAAAATACCAATGTGATTGAAAATATTGCAAAGATCAACACACTGGTTTTTGATAAGACCGGTACGATCACCACCAATAAAGGATCCAATATAAGTTTTGAAGGA
>JAOZTG010000045.1:3789-20150 GCA_029939235.1 Flavobacteriaceae bacterium | reverse complement strand
CAGGTTTTGTTTTTCGGTTTGGCATTTTTTACACTTGTAGCATTAATTATCGCTTTGATCTTTTATAAGAACTATAAATTGTCACAGCAAAATAAAATGGAACAAATACAAAATAATTTACAATTAAAAATTATCAATGCTACCATTGATGCCAAAGAAAGTGAGAGAAAAACCATAGCAGAAATTTTGCATGATAGTGTTAGTGCTTTGTTGTCATCTGTAAATTTGCATTTACAGGCATCGAAGGCTCAATTAAAAAATAATGTACCTAATGAAATAATCAAAGCACAGGATATTTTAGGAGAGGCATCTACCAAGATCAGGGATCTTTCTCATAAACTGATCTCATCGGTACTTATGAAATTTGGTTTGGCATTTGCAGTACATGACCTTTGTGAAAAATATTCCAATTCAGAACTGGAATTTATAAGTGATGATAACGGAATTAAAAGATATAATCAAAGGTTTGAAATTAAGATCTATAATATCATTGAAGAACTGATAAACAACATTTTAAAGCATAGCAAGGCTAAAAATGCTTCAATTACTTTGGTTGAAAGAAATGGAGATAAATTGATCATTCAAATTATTGATGATGGTCAAGGTTTTGACGTAAAAAAAGCAAGGAATAAAGATGGATTGGGATTAAGTCATGTTGATGCCAGAATTAGAATGATGAAAGGGGTGTTTAATATCAATTCAAAGTTAGGTGAGGGAACCAGCATATTTATATCAGTTCCAATTTATAAGGAAAAAACCTCTAATCAAACTTAGGTTCTTTTTTCAGTTTCTATGATTTCCAGATTTTTTATATCCATACCATCAATTTCAAAACGCAGCATAGTTCTTACCTTATGTATGCCGTATTTTCCAGCAGCTCCCGGGTTTAAATGAAGTAAATTCAATGATTTATCATATTGCACTTTTAATATGTGCGAATGACCGGAAATAAATAGTTTGGGAGGATTTCTCCTGATATTTTCTCTTATTCTTTGGTCATATCTATATGGGTACCCTCCAATATGAGTGATCCAGACAGATACTTTTTCTATTGTAAAAATATTGTCCAATGGAAATTCAGCTCTTATATTTTTATCATCAATATTTCCGTAAACTGCCCTAAGTTTAGCATATTGTTTTATTTGATCGGTGACTTTATTGCTCCCAATATCCCCAGCGTGCCATACTTCATCCGCCTGACGGCAGTAATTCAGAATATTTTCATCTATATAACTATGCGTATCCGAGAGTAGTAAGATTTTTTTCATTAAAATTGTAAAGTATATTATATTATCTTTGCTTGGCGTAAAAATAGAGATTTTTGAGATATTTTATAGAACTTTCTTACCATGGAAAAAATTACCATGGATGGCAAAGACAGCCTAATGCAAAATCTATTCAGGAAGTAGTTGAGAATTCCTTGTCCCTTTTATTAAGTGATTCAATTGCTGTTGTAGGATGTGGCAGAACAGATGCAGGAGTACATGCCAGTCAGTTTTTTTTGCATTTTGATGTGAATAATGTTTTAGATGAAGATGGATTAAAGTTTAAACTCAATGCATTTTTGCCGAGTGATATTGCAATAAGCCAGCTATTTATAGTTGATAATGGTGTACATGCAAGATTTGATGCAAGTTATAGAAGTTATGAATATAGGATTTCTTTAGTGAAGGATCCATTTATGGTGGATACCAGTTGGCAGATGAGTCGAAAGGATCTGGATCTAATTGAAATGAATGAGGCTTCAAAAATATTATTAGAGTATGAAAATTTTAAATGTTTTTCACGATCAAAAACAGATGTGAAAACCTATAATTGCATTGTGACCAATGCAGTATGGATAAAAAATGGCAATCTTTTGGTTTTTTATATTACTGCAAATAGATTTTTACGTAATATGGTAAGGGCAATTGTCGGAACTCTGATAGAGGTTGGTAAAGGTCAAATGAGTTTGGATGAGTTTAGAAAAGTGATTGAAGGGCAGGATAGAACAAAAGCCGGAGCTTCTGTAAAAGCAAACGGATTGTTTTTAACGGAAATTGGTTATCCTCATGAGATTTTAAAAAATAGAAATGTCAAAACAAGAGAATAAGAATAAAAAAGTAACTGGAAAAGTTTTTGATTATCAGCTGTTTGTCAGGTTACTTAGTTATGCAAAGAAATATCGATTACAATTTGCGATTTCTGCTATAGCAGTTGTTTTATTAGCTATTTTTGCTGCGGTTCGCCCGATACTTTTGCAGCAAATAATTGATGATTATATTACCAATAAAAATGCGGAGCAATTATTGGTTTTTGTTATTCTAATGTTGGTTGTTCTGCTTTTTGAGGTCATTTTCCAGTTTTTATTTATCTATTTTGCTAACTGGCTGGGGCAAAATATTGTGAAGGATATGCGTATCCAACTCTTCAGACATTTGTCGTATTTTAAAATGCAATATTTTAATAATTCATCAGTAGGCAGATTAGTTACCCGGGTTGTTTCTGATATTGAGACCATTGCCAGTATTTTTGGGCAGGGATTGTTTATGATCATTAGTGATATGCTAAAAATGATAGTCATTGCCGGGGTGATGCTTTGGATGAACTGGCAGTTGGCACTGATTGTTTTTGCAATTTTACCCATATTGATTTTTGCAACAAAAGTATTTCAAAAAGCTATGAAATCAGCTTTTCAGGAGGTAAGGACAGAAGTTGCCAACTTGAATAGTTTTGTGCAGGAAAGAATTACAGGGATGAAAATTGTACAACTCTTTACCCGGGAAGAGATTGAATATAATAAGTTTAGATCGATCAATGAAAAACATAAAAATGCATGGGTTCGCACTGTTTGGTATAATTCCATTTTCTTTCCCATTGCTGAGATTTTACCATCAATAGCAATAGGGTTGGTCGTTTGGTATGGTGGTTTAAATGCTATTGCAGATAATTCAGTTACTGCCGGTGAGATTATCAGTTTTATCATGATGAATAATATGTTGTTCAGACCTCTACGGCAGATAGCAGATAAATTCAACACATTACAAATGGGTATGGTTGCAGCCGAAAGAGTATTTAAAATTGTAGATGCAGATGAAACTGAAACAGATCAGGGTACAATTCCTGTAAAAGGATTAAAAGGAAATGTAACCTTTGAGGATGTTTATTTTAGTTATATCAAAGAAGAACAAGTTATTAAAGGCATTTCATTTAAAGTAAATTCAGGTGAAACGGTTGCTATAGTTGGGGCGACAGGTGCAGGTAAATCAACAATTATCAATTTGTTAAATCGTTTTTACAATATTGATAAAGGAGAAATAAAAATAGATAATATTGATATAGCTGATTATAAATTACATGATCTGCGAAAACAAATTGCAGTTGTTTTGCAGGATGTATTCTTATTCTCTGATTCTATTTTTAACAATATAACTTTGAAAGATAAGAATATAACTTTAGAGGAGGTTAAAAGATCCGCAAAAGAAATTGGGATCCATGAATTTATTATGAGCCTGCCTGGTAACTATCATTATAATGTAAAAGAACGCGGTGTGATGCTTTCTGTAGGGCAACGTCAATTAATTGCTTTTTTAAGGGCATCGGTAAGCAAACCGAGTATATTGATTTTAGATGAAGCTACATCCTCCATTGATTCACATGCGGAGCAGTTGATTCAGAAAGCTACTGAAAAAATAACAAAAAACAGAACGTCCATAATTATAGCACACCGTCTTGCAACCATACAAAAAGCTGATAAGATCATCGTGATGGATGAAGGTAAAATTGTCGAGCAAGGTACTCATAAAGAGCTGCTACTTAAAAAAGGATATTACAGTGAATTGTATAATATTCAGTTTGCCCAGAAAAAAGCTAGTTAGGTTTTTAGAGATTACCAATTTTTTTTAGTCAGTTTGTACCTTCTGTCAATACAGTCGTCTTTTTGATTGTAGAATTCTTTATCAAAAAGCATAAATTTTTCTATAATTTTAATTGAATTCTTATTCAGAATATAAGTATCTGCTGTAATAAGTTCAAAATTCATTTTTTCAAACCCATAGTCAATCAATCCTTTTGCAATTTCTGTTCCATAGCCTAAACCCCAAAATTTCTCCCTAAACCGATAAGCAATTTCGTTTTCATTATCATTATTATGGATCAATCCGCAAAGACCAATCATCTCTGAATTATTTTTAAGGTCAATTGCCCATATTCTTCTATTTGATATTAAATCGTATAATTTTATAAGTTTATTTAACTTTTTATCACTTTCCTCTTGTGATAAAGCTTTTAAAGGAATGGGATTCATAACATTGGTATTCCCCATCATATCAAAAAAATCAGTTCTATCCAGAATGATTAAATTGTCTGATTGTTAATCGTTTAGTCTTGAAAATGTAGCTGTTGTTCATTAAGAAATTCTTAATTCAGATCATCTTTGATAATTTCAATGAGCTCATTACCATCCTCAAAAAGAATAAATGCACCATTGTTAATATATGAGATCTGACCGGTCTCTTCAGATACCACAATAGACAAAGCATCTGATCTAACGGTTATGCCTAAAGCAGCTCTGTGTCTCAAACCAAAATGTGCCGGAATTTCAATGGTGTTGTCAATGGGTAAAATTACTCTGGTAGCTGTAATAACATTATTTTCAATGACCACAGCACCATCATGAAGCGGACTGTTCTTATAAAAAATACTTTTTAAAATTGGTTTGTTGACTTCAATATGCATTTTGTCGCCGGTTATTTTAACAAATTCAAGGCTGTTGTTCCGTTCTAAAACAATTAAAACACCAGTTTTAATTCTTGACATTTCTTCGCAAAAACTAACTATAATATCAATATGATCATTTGGAGCTATTTCAGTATTGAAAAAACTAAATTTTTTCATAAAGCCCTTTTTAGTTGCAAAGTTTGTTGAACCAAGCATTAATAAAAACTTTCTTATCTCCTGTTGAAAAACAATAATCAGGGCAATAAAACCACCACCAAGAAATTTACCTAAAATATCACTTAAAAGTTCCATTTCCAAGGCTTGTGTCAATTTCCAGATCAAATAGATAATAGCAATTCCAATAAAAATATTAATAGCAGCTGTGCCTTTAATTAATTTGAAGATGTAAAAAAGCAAAACAGCAACCAAAACGATATCTAAAATATCAAGAAAGCGAATATCTAAAAAATTAATTGCGTCCAATAGGTATGAAGTTTTTGTAAATGTATGAATTATTTTAAACTATAAATATATTCTGTAGAATCAATAGCTATATTAATTTTTGATAATAACATTTTCATCTGTAAATATTTCTGATAAGTGATATTGTCATCATAGTTCAAAAATATTTTAAAATTATTTAAAGAATCTTTGCGTTTATAATCTCCCAATAATTTTTTTAGCTGATCCCAGTCTGTTTTGCTCTTATTTATTAAAATTTTATTTTTAAAAAGGTTAACCCTGATTATTTGATTATTGTATATAGTATCTGTAATTTGCTTACTTGTTATTTGAAAATTTGTTGGCTTGAACTCGATCAGTGATATATTATTTGATTTTGTGTTTGCGAAACTATAGTAAAGATATGTTCCTTCTTTTTTGTGCATAGAAGGTTTGATTTTAAGAGCTTGTAATTCTACTAAAGTTGGAATCACATTCTTCATCGTTAACCGCCTGTCAATATTAAGAATCCAATGAGTGTTAATGATCTTGTTGTTTTTGTTTAAAATCGCGAGCGTATCGCCGCCATTTTCTTCATAAAACAACCAAAGACTGGAATGATTATAGATTTTAGTTATTCCATCTGATTCAATCAATGGTAATTGAATATTTTTTTTGGAACAACTATAAATAAAAACTGAAAAAAGAGCAATGTATAGTAAGTGGATACTTTTCATATTAGATCAAATTGGATTTTTCTAAAATTTTAATGGATTGCACCGCTTCCTTCACATCATGTACTCTTAAAATATTACTGCCCTGCTGTAATGCAATTGTGTTTGCAATGCTTGTTGCATTTAATGCTTCATTTGATGTTATATTTAAGAATTTGTACAGCATTGATTTCCTCGATATACCTGTTAAAATTGGTAGATCTAAGTTTTTAAACAGATTTAAATTGCCTAATAACTCATAGTTTTGGTCGATTGTTTTGCTAAAACCAAATCCGGTATCTATAATGATATCATTAACATTTAAGGCTCTTAATTCATTTATTTTTTCTGAGAAATAATAAATAATCTCATTGATCAAATTATTGTAATCAACATTGTTTTGCATATTTTTCGGATTTCCTTTCATATGCATTATGATGTAAGGAACCTGTAATTTAGCAATTGTTTCAAACATTTTTTTATCCAGATTACCTGCTGATATATCGTTGATCATACAGGCACCAGCTTCAATGGCATGTTGTGTAACTTTGCTTCTGAATGTATCAACAGATATCAATATTTTTGGAAATTTTTGCAGAATTATTTCCAGAATAGGAATTAATCTTGATAATTCTTTCTCTTCACTAATATGTTCAGCCCCGGGTCTTGAGGAATAAGCACCAATATCGATAAAAGTAGCGCCCTCTGTGATCATTTTTTCCGTTTGCTGCAAAATATCTTTTTCAGAGCTGTATTTTCCTCCATCGTAAAAGGAGTCGGGAGTGAGATTTAAAATTCCCATCACCTTTGGATGATTCAAATCAACTAATTTACCTTTACAATTGATGCTTTTCATATTGGTTTTTCTATTTACTTGCTACAGTATTTACAACTTTACTCATTTTAGGAGCCTGGTAATTTCCCATTTGATGGATAAGATCTTTAATTTGATCACTAACCAGAATCATATCACGATTGCTCTGTTTTAAAAAACCTTCTTTTACCATATGATCTAATTGATGCAACATTGGTTTAAAAAAATCATTTGTATTTAAAATTCCAATAGGTTTATTTTCTATACCTAATTGCCCCAGTGTTAGTGCTTCAAATATTTCATCTAAGGTGCCAAAACCACCAGCAAGTGCAATATATCCATCCACCATTTTACTGATCTTGACCTTTCTTTTTGACATTTTTTTTGTTATGATCATTTTGGTGATTTTGGTGTGAGCAACTTCTTCATGCCTTAATAGATGAGGAATTACACCAATGACTTCTCCTTTGTTTTTTAAAATAGTATCTGCCAATACTCCCATCATTCCTATTTTTCCTCCACCATATACCAAACCGATATTATTTTTGGCAAAATATTCTCCTACTTTTTTAGCATCATTGGCATAGACAGGTTTAAAACCGATGGATGAACCACAAAAAACCGCTATTCGTTGCATATATTTTATTTTAAATAACTTTTGTAAAAATAAACAATCGAAAACTATTATTTCATTAGATTTTTTATAAATTCGTTTCGATTAAAAAACAGATAGAACATACTTTTTTATAAGATATATGCAAAAAACATCTCAACAATACGATAAAGTAACTGCTAAGTGCAAAGCACTTTTTGTTGATAAAATGAGTGATTATGGAAGCGCCTGGCGAATTTTACGTTTACCTTCTTTAACAGATCAAATTTTTATAAAAGCCCAGCGAATTCGCCAACTGCAGGAAAATAATGTACGAAAAGTAGAGGAAGATGAGATCCCCGAATTTATTGGGATTATCAATTATTCTGTAATGGCATTGATTCAAATTGAAAAAGGAATAGCAGATCAACCCGATATGCAAGTGAAGGAAGCATCTCAATTATACGATAAACATGTTGCAGAAACAAAATCGTTGATGGAAGATAAAAACCACGATTACGGAGAAGCCTGGCGTGAAATGCGTGTGAGTTCATTGACGGATCTTATATTGCAAAAATTACTTCGCGTGAAGCAAATTGAAAATAATAAAGGTAAGACCATTGTTTCTGAAGGAATTGATGCCAATTATCAGGATATGATCAATTATGCAATTTTTGCCTTAATTTTAATGAGTGAAAGTCAAGAGTAAATTATCAATATGAATATCATTACCCAAATAATCAGAGTATTTGTTTCCATTACTTTTATATTTTCGGGATTTGTAAAACTGGTAGACCCAATTGGTTCTTCCATCAAATTTGAAGAGTATTTTGGTGCAGATGTTTTGAATCTGGAATTTTTAAGTCCTTATGCATTACAGTTCTCTATTGTTTTGATATTGGCAGAGATTATGCTTGGTGTAATGTTATTAGTTGGATTTAAGCCAAAATTAACCGTTTGGAGTTTGTTTTTTATTACACTTTTGTTCTTGTTTTTAACATGGTATTCGGCTTATTTTGATAAAGTTACAGATTGTGGATGTTTTGGTGATGCTGTAAAATTATCATCCTGGGAAACATTTTATAAAAATATTGTCTTAATTGCCTTGATCATATGGTTGATTTTTAGGGTTTACGATATCCAACCCTTTATTTCAGAAACTTTATCAAAAAGGATTTCATTAATATCATTGCTTGCATTCGTTTTTATTAGCTATTATGTTTTAAGACATTTACCCCTTATTGATTTTAGACCTTATGCTGTAGGGAAAAATATTCTGGAAGGAATGACTTATCCGGAAGGAGCAGTAAAAGCAGTTTTTGAAGATACATGGGTATATAATGTAAATGGTAAAGACCAGGTTTTTACTACAGAAGAAAAACCATGGAATATAGATGGAGCAACTTTCGTTGATAGAAAAACGAAAATGATTGAAAAGGGGTATGAACTGCTGATTCATGATTTTACGATGGAAATGGATGGGGAAGATATGACAGATATATTGATGAAAAAAGAGAAGTTGATGCTAATTGTGTCCTATAATCTCCAAAGATCAAATGAAAAAGGATGGTTGCATATCAAAGATGTAACTGATAAAGCCATGCAAAACGGATATACAGTATATTGTTTTACTGCATCGACCAATGAAGAATATTTAAAAGTAAAAGATAAGTATGATTTAGATTTTGATCTGCTATTTTGTGATGAAACAACCCTTAAAACAATTATTAGGTCAAATCCTGGCATTGTTACATTAAATAAGGGAACCATTTCAGGAAAATGGAATTGGATCGATGCTGATGATATTAATTTTAACTAAGAAATTCAGATAAAATGAGAATAGTTGTATTAATAGGTATTGGAAGTTTTATTGGAGGAGTCTTTAGGTATTTAATTGCACTATTTGTCCAGTCAAAATTTTTATCGATTTACCCGTTCGGTACATTAACTGTTAATATTTTCGGTAGTTTGATTATTGGAATTATATTTGGATTAACCGATAAATTTAATTTATCTCCTGAATGGAGGCTGTTTCTTGCAACCGGTATTTGTGGGGGATTTACAACTTTTTCAGCTTTTTCCTTAGAAACAATGTCCATGTTACAGGAAGGTCAATATCTTTATGGTATAAGTTATATTACTTTAAGTATAATATTTGGCTTATTAGCTGTATTTTTGGGTATAACATTAATTAAATTGGTTTAATATCTTTAGATTAATTTATCAAGGCTTGCTTTACAAAAGAGAAAGCCCGGAATATATAAGGTTTTTATAAATAAAATTTTAAAAAAAGCCTCGTGGCTAGTCTCGAGGAGTATTTATTATGAAAAATAATTCTGAAGCTAAATTATTGAGAATATTTATCGGTGAATCTGATAAAATTGGTAATATTCCGCTTTACGAAGCAATTGTTTTTAAAGCTAAAGAAGAAGGTCTTTCCGGTGCAACTGTTACAAAAGGTATTATGGGATTTGGAGCAAATTCTAAAATTAATTCAGATAAATTATTTACAATTTCAAATGATTTACCTTTGATAGTTGAAATTATTGATATAGAAAATAGGATTAGAGACTTTATCTATACTGTTGAGCAAATGTTTGAAAAATCAAATTCAGCAGGTTTAATTACAGTTGAAAAAGCAGAGATCATTCGATATACTGCTGTGAAAAAATAATATATTTTTATAGTTTAGTGACTAATGGTCTTTATACTTTTTTACTCCTGCATTAATTTCAATATCTAGGTGGTTGGCTTTTGGCGGAATAGGGCATGAATATTTTGCATTGTAAGCACATGATGGGTTATATGCCTGATTAAAGTCAATGATCATTGTATTTCCTTTTGGAATTTTTAGATCTAAATATCTACCTCCTCCATAAGTGCTTTTGCCATTTGTCAGATCAGTAAACGGTAAAAAAAGATAATCTTCAAAATCAGCAGTTTGCAATAATTTTTCATTTTGATAGATGAGCAAAACATATTCTTTTCCTTTTAAACTAAAGGTTGCGCTCGCATAAGTCTTATAAATTGGGAGTCTGTCTGTATTGGTTTGCATTTTGAACGTTTTGCTGTCCTTGTAAAATTTTAGTTTCGCAATAACCATATAATTGGTATCAATAGGGAAAAAATCTAATTCTTCAAATATTTTTAGATCCTCTTCCGTTAACGGACTTTTTTCCTTATTTGAGAATTCTTTATTTAGATCCTTTTGAAATTTTATTGCTTCTCGCGTAGATTTATCTTCTTGTGAATAAATAAGATTTAAAAACAATAAACTAATAGTAAGTATGAATATTCTCATCTTTTGGTTATTTATACGAAGCAAGGGTTGAAAAATTCCTTTTGAAATAGTATATTTTTTACCTTTTTTACCTCAATCCTAAAGGATGAAAGGTGAAAAATACTTGATCATCCTTTAGGAACGAGGCCAAATCAAGTATTTTTTTGCCATTTTTCTTTCAACCCTTGATTCACATTATTTACTCAAATATAGACAATTACTTTTTTTCCTACAGATATAATTGAAATTATGTCAGATTTAATTCTTCTATGGTAATATTGTTTAAATCAATTCAATTTTAATTCTGCTCTAAGTTAATAGGTCTATTTTTGCTTTATGCTAACCAAAATAGTTGCACCATATAAAGGATTGTCAAAAGAAGTCTGGTTTTTGGCTTTAACCACACTGATCAACAGGGCAGGGGCAATGGTTATTCCATTTCTTTCATTATACCTCAATAAATACCTGGATTATTCATTAAGCCAGATCGGATGGATTATGACCTTTTATGGTTTTGGATCTGTAGTTGGAGTTTATTTTGGAGGTAAATTAACCGACAAAATTGGATATTATAAAGTGATGTATTCCAGTCTGATCCTTACCGGAATTGCTTTTATAGGATTGCAATTTGTCACCACTTTTACTTCATTAGGAATAGGCATATTTATTCTATCAATGGTCGCTGATGCTTTTCGGCCTGCAATTTGGGTTGCTTTGGCAGATTATAGTAGTGAAGAGAACAGAACAAGATCTGTCACCTTGATTCGTTTGGCAATTAATTTAGGTTTTTCGATGGGCCCGGCAATTGGCGGGTTTATTATAGCGCATATTAGCTATCAAGGACTTTTTTGGGTAGATGGAATTACCTGTTTGCTCGCTTCTGTAATTATTTTGAAATATTTATCTCAAAAAGTATCTTCTCCATCAAAAAAGAATAAAGAACAAAAAATAAAACTATCTCCTTATAAAGACAAGCAGTACATGATATTTTGGTTTGCTATGTTTTTAGTAGGTTTTACTTTTATGCAGTATTTTTCAACGGTTCCTTTATTCTATAGTCAAAATATGCAAATGACTGAACAGCAAATCGGGCTTTTACTTGCAACAAATGGATTGATTATATTCTTATTGGAAATGCCTGTAGTTCATAATCTGGAAAAGAGTAAGATAAATGGTTTAAGAATTGTTATTATTGGTGTATTTCTGATTGCGGTTAGCTTTTTTATATTGAATATTTCAAACTGGATAGGTATAGCGATTATTGGAATTTTATTTATGACGTTTGGGGAAATATTAGGTTTTCCATTTTCAAATTCTTATGCATTGGATAGAGCTAAAAAAGGAAACCCCGGAGAATATATGGCAATGTATAGTATGTCTTTCTCTTTTGCTCATATTCTCGGTCCAAATATGGGAATGCATATTTCAGAAAAATATGGGTTTTCAATGACCTTTTATTTAATGGGAACTCTACTGTTGATTTCCTGTTTGCTTCTATTTTGGCTAAAAAGAAAAGTTTTAGCAGAAGTTTAAATTTTGAAGTGAAGAAATAATCACTTTATCAAGATACTATAATTTGGTTAATCTGGCCAAATAATCATAATGGTAACCTTCTTTTACCAGTTCACAATGTAATCCTGCTTTTTTCGCATGTTTTTGCAGAAGATCAAAATCAACAAAAAGCCATTTAAATTTGTTGCTGTATTGGTTTTTATATTGAAATTCAAATATTACCTCTCCATAATAATTGTTGGTTTCTGGGATATTATATTCACCATTTTCATCTTTATACATGTAGATCACGTCAGAAGAATCTAAAATAATTTGTCCATCTGTTAGTAGCAAAGTTTTTAAATGTTTTAAAAAAGGGGTTAAATTTTTCAGATCACCACTTATTCCCACACCATTCATAAAAGCTAAAATTGTATCGAATTTTTCATTTTTAAGATCCCATATATTTTGTATGATGGCATTTTTCACACCTCGGGCCTTGCACGTTTTTATAGCTCCTTCAGAAATGTCTATAGCTTTGACAGTTAAATTTTTAGACTGCAAATATAGAGAGTGTGACCCTGCTCCACACCCAATATCCAACACTCTTCCTTTGCTTTGTTGCATAGCAGTTTGTTCTAACATTGGCATTTCATGAAAATTTCGAAAAAGCCATGGTAATTCCATTTCATCCCTTCCGGCAATGGAAGAAAAGGTAGTTATATCTTCCGAATAATTACCTACATGATAATCTAAAATTGCTCTTCCAAAAATATCCTTACCTATTATTTTGCCCATAATGGAAATGAATCTAACTGAATATTAAAAATAAACGTTCCTAAATAATAGGTTGAAAGAGTAACAATTATTATTCCAACAATATTTAGAAAGAAACCGGTTCTTGACATATCAATAATATGTAATCGATTGGTTCCAAAAACAATTGCATTTGGTGGTGTGGCAACCGGTAACATAAAGGCCAATGATCCGGCGATGGTTGCTGGCAACATAAATAATAACGGATTTATTTCAATACTTATCGCTAATCCTGCTAAAACAGGTAAAAAAGTTTCAACAGTTGCAGTGTTGGATGTTATTTCGGTTAAGAATGTAATGACGAAAGTAATAGTTAGTATTATGAAAAACGGATGTACATCTTTTAACCAGATCAATTGTTCACCAAACCACTGAGATAAACCTGATTCTTTAAATCCTGTTGCCAATGCAAAACCACCTCCAAACAATAAAATAATTTCCCATGGAATACTTTCGGCAGATTTCCAATCCATTAAAAATTCTCCTTTTTTTTGCTTGGAAGGAATTATAAATAAAATGATTGCAATAAAAATGGCAACAGTACCATCATTAAAATATGCGGGGTTTTTAAATAGATTTTGCCAACCGTAAATTTTAAAACTACCAATGGTGATATCTGCCCTAAAGAACCAAAGCATTGCAAGTGAGATAAAAACCAGGAGCATAATAATTTCTTCATACGACCACTTACCCAACTGAGCATAGGATTCGACAAGATTTTTTTTACTCAAACTTTTCCATTTACTCTCTCTTCTGACAAAAACAAGATACAGATAAATATAGGCTATAATAAACATGACAACCACAATAGGAAAAGCATAAAAAAACCAGGTTGCAAACGATATTTCAGGAGCATTTGGGAAATAAATATTAAAAATTCGAGCAAATGATAAGTTTGGGGGTGTTCCTACCAAAGTCGCAATTCCACCAATGGAAGCACTATAGGCAATCGATAATAATAAACCAATTGAAAAATGTTTTACAGCTTTTTTTGTATTAATTTCTTCCAGTTGATTTATGATAGAAATTAATATAGGAATCATGAGCATAGTGGTAGCTGTGTTGGAAATCCACATAGATAAAAATGCTGTTGCAAGCATAAAACCCAATAATATTTTGGCTGGGCCGGTACCTACCCATAATAATATTTTCAAGGCTATTCGTTTATGTAGATTCCATTTTTGCATCGCCAACGCAACTAAAAACCCTCCAAGAAAAAGTAATATTACATGATTAAAATAGGTGGATGATACCTCTTTACCATTCATAATTCCTAAAAAAGGAAATAAAACAACAGGCAAAAGTGAAGTGATCGCTAAAGGTACTATCTCTGAAACCCACCAAAGAGCCATTAAAATTGCTACTGCAAGCGTATATGTAACTTTTGGATTGGAGGTATCCAGTTGAACAAAAAAGACAAAATATAAAAATAGAACAGGGGCAAGTATAAAAACAAATAATTTTATTTTTTGACCGGATGCTGCTATTTTCGAACTCAAAATATCTTATTTTAAAACTGTGAACTCAATAGAAGAGGAAGTAAAAACAGAGTGTGTCTGAGTTTTAAAATCTCTTTCTTTCGCTTTATAAATATTTGGCACAAATGTTTGAGGGTTCAGATCGATCAAAGGAAACCAGGTACTCTGAATTTGGATCTGCAATTTATGTCCCTTTTTAAAAGTGTGGTAAACGTCTTGTAATTTGATATTTACATTTGTGATCTTATTTGGTTTAAAAGGTTCTGGATGTGAGAAACTATTTCTAAATTTCCCTCTCATTACCTCACTTCTTATCATAAAATGGTAATTACTTAGTTTTAAATGATCTTGCATTCCTGCTTTTTGTTCTTCAATATCTGCAGGAAAAACATCAATAATTTTAACGATCCAGTCAGCATCTGTTCCGGTAGTTGCAACTTTTAGTTTTGCTAATATATCTCCAGCCAAAGTATAATCCTCCGTCAAAACAGGTGTTTCAAAAACTAATACATCTGGCCTTCTTGCAGCAAATCTTTGATCATCTGTCATATATTTTCTTGGTGTAAAAACAGTTTTAATATCTTCTGAATACGGAACTGGTTTTTTAAGATCACTAATAAATTTGATTGCTTTTATGGAGGCTTGTTTTGTGGTTAGCCTTTGACTCTCTGACAAGTAAGCGGTTTCTTTTATAATATTTTTTGGAGGCCATTCATCATAGGTTTTCCACTCTTTTTTACCGGTGTCAAAAACATAAGCTTCTGGTAGTCCGCTATCATCATCATCTCCACTTCCTTTTAAAAAATGATGAAAGAATTTTGTTTCTATATTTTTTTGATAGAAAGTTGAAATAGAATCTCCGAAATACATATTTCCTACCAATTGTTTGCCTTTTTCACGAGCCCACCCACCATGATCCCATGGGCCAATAACCATTGTGTTATAGCTATTTGATGGATTAGCTTCTAAATTTTTATAAGTTTCAAATGTTCCATACAGATCTTCGGCATCATACCATCCGCCTACTACCATGGTTGCGACATGAGAACTGTCGGCTTTTAGATGGCCTGTAATACTCTTTTTTTGCCATAATTCATCATAATTTGGATGGTTGATGAGTTCCTGCCAAAAGAAATCTTTTATAGATGTTTGATTTAAATAGGAACCATTGTCAACTTCTTTATATTCGTAATATTTATTCAGGTTGCTTAACGGACCGGCATCTAAAAAAAATTGATATTGGTCTTTAGTGCCCAAATCCGGAAGCTTAAACCATGCTGAATCTGTAGGAGAATCTTTAGGAGTTCCAAACAAGCCAATTATTTTAAAATAACTTAGTAAAAAAGCTCCGTTATGATGAAAATCATCAAAAAAGAAATCTGCTATAGGAGCTTGTGGTGAAGCTGCTTTTAATGCAGGATGTGCATCAATTGTTGAATAACTGGTATAAAAACCAGGATATGAAATTCCCCAGGTTCCTACTTTGCCATTGTTATTTGGGATATTTTTTACAAGCCAATCAATAGTGTCGAAAGTATCCGAGCTCTCATCAATTTGACTGTTATCTTTTTTATTAGGGATGTAAGGGCGCATATTATCATAAGTTCCCTCACTCATCCATCTTCCACGAACATCTTGATATACAATAATATATCCTTCTTTCATCATGGTTTCATTTGGTCCTATTCTTTTTTTAAATTGATCATCACCATATGGTCGGCTGCTGTAAGGCGTACGATGCATCAAAATAGGATATTTCTCACTTGTATTTTTTGGAGAGTATATCGTAGTGTGTAATTTAATACCATCTCTCATGGTAATTGCAACCTCTTTTTTACTATAGCGATCTTTCACAAAGGTTTCTGGATCATTTTCAAATGTTAATCTCTTACAACTAAAAGATAAACTTAGAATTAAAAATGAAATTAGGTACAGAGTTATTTTTTTCATAGGAATTATTTTAAGTATTTTTCTATTTATTCGCCAATCTCTCCCATTTCAAATCCTTCTACATAGGCAATTTTGATATTATTTTCAT
>JAOZTG010000045.1:0-3689 GCA_029939235.1 Flavobacteriaceae bacterium | reverse complement strand
GGGATAAGCGACCTCTAAGCCTTTCTTTTATACGAAAGATCCCGCAATTATTTCATTCTGCGGGATAAGCGATTCACACCACGCCAAAGGCGTGGGTTCTCTGCTTACATATTTCTTCTATACTGTCCGCCAACCTCGAATAGGGCAGAAGTGATCTGGCCTAAGGAACAAACTTTTGTAGCTTCCATCAATTGCTCAAATACATTATTGTTCTCAATAGCTTTTTTCTTTAATTTTTGAATTGCATCCGTTGCCTTATTTTTATTTCCTTTATGGAGATTTTCAATAACTTCAATTTGGTGCTTTTTCTCTTTTTCTGTAGCTCTAATCACTTCTTGTGGTAAAATAGTAGGAGATCCTTTACTGCTTAAAAAAGTATTTACTCCTATGATTGGGAATTTTCCGGTATGTTTTAACTCTTCATAATACAAGCTTTCTTCCTGAATTTTTGAACGTTGGTACATGGTTTCCATCGCGCCTAAAACACCACCTCGTTCGGTAATTTTATCAAATTCTTCATAAACGGCTTCTTCCACCAGATCAGTTAATTCTTCAATGATAAAAGATCCCTGTATTGGATTTTCGTTTTTGGTCAACCCTAATTCTTTATTGATGATGAGTTGAATTGCCATTGCACGTCTTACAGATTCTTCTGTTGGCGTTGTAATAGCCTCATCATAGGCATTAGTGTGCAATGAATTACAATTATCATAAATAGCATAAAGAGCCTGTAAAGTGGTTCTGATATCATTAAAATCAATTTCCTGTGCATGTAAAGACCTACCGGAAGTTTGTATATGATATTTTAGCATTTGAGCCCGTTCATTGGCTCCGTATTTCAATTTCAAGGCTTTTGCCCAAATTTTACGTGCAACTCTTCCAATCACTGAATACTCAGCATCAATTCCGTTAGAAAAGAAGAAGGATAAATTCGGTCCGAACTTATTGATATCCATTCCTCTGCTCAAATAATATTCCACGTAAGTGAAACCATTTGAAAGCGTAAATGCAAGTTGAGAAATAGGATTTGCACCAGCCTCAGCAATATGATAGCCGGAAATGGAAACAGAATAGAAGTTTCGAATATTATTCAAAGTAAAATATTCCTGCACATCTCCCATCATTTTTAAGGCAAATTCAGTTGAAAAAATACAAGTATTTTGAGCCTGATCTTCTTTTAAAATATCTGCCTGCACAGTTCCTCTTACCTTTGCAACGGTTTCTTTTTTAATTTTTTGATAGATTGCATTTGGAAGAATTTCATCTCCGGTTACTCCTAAAAGCATCAAACCCAGGCCATTATTTCCTTTAGGAAGATCACCCTGATAAGCAGGTCGTTTTACTTTCTTTTGGGTGTAGATATCTTTTATCTTTTCTTCAGTCTCACTAACCAGTTTGTTTTCAACAATATATTTTTCACATTCCTGGTCAATAGCAGCATTCATAAAAAATCCTAGAAGCATGGGTGCCGGACCATTAATGGTCATGGAAACAGAAGTTAATGGATTGGTCAATTCAAACCCAGAATACAACTTTTTTGCATCATCTAAACAGCAAATGGACACACCTGCATTGCCAATTTTACCATATATATCCGGGCGCAGATCAGGATCATTGCCGTATAAAGTAACGCTGTCAAAAGCCGTGGATAATCTTTTTGCAGGAGCATTTATACTAACATAATGAAATCGTCGATTAGTTCTTTCAGGTCCGCCTTCACCGGCAAACATTCGGGTTGGATCTTCCCCTGTTCGTTTAAACGGATAAATCCCTGCTGTAAAAGGAAATTCTCCCGGAACATTTTCTTGCAAGGTCCATAGTAAAAGATCACCCCATGCCTTATACCTTGGTAAGGTAACTTTTGGAATTTGAATATGAGATAATGTTTCGGAATGTGTCTTGATATGGATCTCTTTATCTCTCACTTTAAAAGTGAAAATAT
The DNA here is from genome assembly GCA_029939235.1 of Flavobacteriaceae bacterium. Classification (GTDB taxonomy): domain Bacteria; phylum Bacteroidota; class Bacteroidia; order Flavobacteriales; family Flavobacteriaceae; genus Lutimonas. The sequence goes on along the minus strand of JAOZTG010000045.1, from coordinate 1,747 downwards.
CATTTTTATAACTTTGTTTTTTGTTATCAAAATTTAAAATGATATCCCAGTTATGAGAACTAAGATCTTTTTTTATACGAGAAAACTCCTTTAACAATAAAGAGATCATTTCATTGTTACTGTCATTCTGAACCTGTTTCAGAATCTTTTCTTGGTTTAAACCATTTGCAGTTAACAAAGTGTTCTCGACTGCGCTTGAATTAACATGAATGATAGAGCAAATTGTTGTGTAAAAACCATATAATTTTTGGGCAATTTCACTTTGCTTTTTACTCCACTCGTCATAAGAATGGTTATTTTCAACAATTTCAGATAGATACCGAATTCGCTTTGGCGGAATGATATATTGTTTCTCACTTTGGGCTTTACTTATATTCGTGTTGCTTTTAAGATTTGCATTGGTTTTTTCATCTATTTTTTCAATGATAAAATGGTATAAATTATTTGTTCCCGGGTCATTGAACTGAGATGCAATAGTTCCAAAAACTGGCATTTCATCTATTGATTTGTTCCATAGGTTATGATTGCGCTGGTATTGTTTTTTTACATCACGTAAAGCATCTAAAGCCCCTTTTTTGTCGAATTTATTGAGAGAAATAAGGTCGGCAAAATCGATCATATCAATTTTTTCGAGTTGGGTTGCTGCACCATAATCAGGTGTCATTACATAAAGGGAGACATCCGAATGGTCTAATATTTCGGTGTCTGATTGACCTATTCCGGAAGTCTCTAAAATAATCAAATCATAATTTGCAGCCTTTAAAATATCAAGAGCATCGGCAACATGTTTTGATAATGCCAAATTTGATTGACGAGTTGCCAAGGATCGCATATAAACCCTTTCATTATTAACTGAATTCATACGAATTCTATCACCTAAAAGTGCGCCTCCTGTTTTTCTTTTGGAAGGATCGACGGATACGATGGCAATATTTTTTTTAGGGAAATCTGCTAAAAACCGTCTCACTAACTCATCTACTAAAGATGATTTTCCTGCGCCACCTGTACCTGTGATTCCCAGAACAGGAGAGGTCTCTTTTTCCGTTTTTCCCAAAGGGGAAAAGCTTTTGAAGATTTCAATAAACTTATCATGATCATTTTCAGCCATCGAAATTAGTCTGGCAATTGTATTGATATCTTTCTTTCGAAGTAAATCTAAAACTCCTCCTCCTTTGGAGGAGGCTGGGAGGAGGATTTGGGATAGGCTGAAATCACTTTTTTCCACCATGTCGTTGATCATTCCCTGTAATCCCATTTCTCTTCCATCATCTGGTGAGTAGATCCGGGTAATTCCGTAATCCATCAGCTCTTTGATCTCTTCCGGTAGAATTACGCCACCTCCCCCACCAAAGATTTTAATCTGTAAAGCATCTTTTTCCTTTAAAAGGTCATACATAAATTTGAAATACTCTGTATGACCACCCTGATATGAGGTAAGGGCAATTGCATTAGCATCCTCTTGTATGGCAGTGTTTACCACTTCTTCAACACTGCGATCATGGCCTAAATGTATCACTTCAACACCGGTGGATTGAATGATCCTGCGCATGATATTTATGGCAGCGTCATGACCATCAAAAAGGGATGCTGCAGTTACAATTCGAATTTTATTTTTTGGGGTATATGCCTTCGCTCTTTCCATAGATAAACACTTCAATAATTGAATTGCAAGTTAATGAATTTAACGGAGTAAAATTTGGGTCTAAAAGGTAAAAATCAAGTATTCATAATAAATATCCTCATTTGA
>JAOZTG010000180.1 GCA_029939235.1 Flavobacteriaceae bacterium | reverse complement strand
TTTTTCGTTCAAATAGTATTAGCTATGTCAAAGGATATTTTAAATAAAAATGACGCTATTACTACCAAATCTGGATTAAAATATTTTTTACAAATTGAGGGGTAGGTAAGGTAATTGACTCGGGTAGGATTGTTATTCAGCACTATACGGTTTGGTTGTCAAATGGTGATAAGATAGACTCATTGCGAGATAGAAATCAACCGTTTGTATCTGTACACCTAACAGAAAAATTTATTTAAGGCATGAATGAGGCTCTATCACTTATGGGAGTAGGCGATAGAGAAAATCTATAATGCCGTATTATTTAGCTTATGGAGAAAAAGGTGAATATTTTTACCGGTTGCAACCGACTTATGAATCAATTTATTTTAGAATATGTGTAATATTTACAATCCTATATTTCAGTATTACTAATCTCAAACTACTCACTATCATTTAAAAAGAATACTCAATTAAACGTATCATCAGATGATATTCCATTAGGAAGATCCAGAAAACTTGTTTAAATCGCTTATAGGAATTTCTATCTGACCAAAAATTGCACTTAAATTACTTATAGTTTTATAAATATAAAATACTGTTTATCAATATAATATGCGTTTTTTTATTCTAAAAACAACAATCATTGTACTGATTTGCATGTTAATATTAGTATTTTTTCTAATGAAAAAAGTGTGATTTTGTCCTGCGATTTGTTTCTGAAAAATTGTTTATTAACTTAATATTAAATAACTTGCATAGTGAAATTACCCCCTCATGCCACAGTATCTTTACATATTCTTTGTGTTTTTTGGCATTTCTTTTTCTTTTGCTCAACAGGATAAGCTTTTAAATGTTGAAAATCCATATAATATTCATCAGTATACACTTAAAGATGGCCTTTCTCAGGTAACAATTAATGATATTATTGAAGATGAGAATGGTTTTATATGGGTTGCTACTCAGGATGGTCTCAATCGTTTTGACGGCACTTCATTTAAATCTTTTCATAGCAATTATACCAATAAAAATATTCTTTGTGGAAATTTTATAAATACTCTTTTGGTTGATGGACATAGGATCTGGATTGGTTCTCGTTCAGCAGGGTTATGTTATTTTGACACAAAAGATCACCATTTTTTTAATTTTGATATTTTAAGTAATCGTGAGGTACTAGATATTACAAAGGATAGTTATAATACTATTTATGCTACAGTTGAGGATAAAGGTTTGGCAGTAATAAGGAAAAATAAAGATAATAAATATCATGTCCAATTTATTGATTTTTTTTTCAAAAAGAATGTAAGCATTACGGACATATATATATCTGAAAACAAACAGATTTGGATTGGAACTGAAGAAGGTCGACTTTTTTATGGTGATATCAATATTGATCCAAGCAAAATTAATTTCAAAGAGTTCCCTCTTGGTCAGAAATTAAAGAAAATATTTGTTATTAACTCTGATTCAGAAAAATCTATTTGGGTAGGTACTGAAAAGAAATTATATCAAATTGACCTGCAAACCAATTTGATCTTACCGATTAATTTTAATGAACAGAATAAAGAATCTTCTATTATTTATGACTTAAAATGGAAAAATGGATTGCTATGGATAGGAACAGGTGCAGGATTATTTAAATATAATTCAAAAAGCCATCAGCTATTAAAAGTTTATCGACACAACGAACAAAACTTTAACTCTCTTAGTAATAATGTAATTAATTCAATCTTTATTGATAAAAACAATCAATTATGGGTAGGAACAGGTAAGTATCTAAATTTGTTTTATAGAAATAGTATATTTCACAATATCAAACATATTACCAATAACAAAAATTCCCTGAATAGCAATATAATTTTTTCTATACTAAAAGATCAAAATGATTTATGGGTTGGTACTTCAGGAGGTGGAATCAATTTGATCAGAGGTCGAAATTATTATACTTTTTCCAAAAAATCTCATTATCTTCCCTCAAATGTATGTTTAACCCTGATATCAGATTCTAAAAATCTTTGGGCAGGTACAAAAGAAGGACTTGTAATCTTATACAACTACAAAAAAGAATTCCCTGAAATTTATGCTAAATCTATTTTTAACAATCCAAAAGATCCAAGTTCTTTAAATGGTAATTTTATCAGATATATCTACAAAGATCAAAAGGGAAATATCTGGTTGTGTACCAATGGGGGAGGATTAAACAGATTTACAGGTAACCTAGATGAAAATTACATTAGTTTTAAGCATTACATCCATAATCCAGAAGATAAAGAAAGTATAGCATCAAATAAAGTCAAATATATCACACAAATAAATGAAAGTACATACTGGGTTGGCACAAATAAAGGATTGAATGTTTTGACCTTTAAAGATAATGATCTTAATAGTCCTGTTTTTAAAAGACTTAAGATTAAAGATTCAGTTGTATTGAATCAAGATGTAATCTATACTATTTTAAAGAATAAGGATTCCAGCATATGGGTAGGTACAACAAAGGGGCTTTATTTTTATAATAAAGATAAACCTGAGTTAAAACTCCTCAATCAGAAAAATGGTTTAAACAATAATGTTATCTACAGTATTCTAAAAGATTCTCAAGATTATATATGGGTATCAACTAATAAAGGACTTTCTCGTTATAATAAAGAAACAAAGAAGTTTACAAACTATAATAAGGATGATGGGTTAAGTAGCGAAGAATTTGATCTTCATGCCAGGTTCAAAGATAAGAGTGGAATAATGTATTTTGGAGGAATCAATGGTATAACTTACTTTGATCCTCTGAAAATTGATAATATCAAGAAAGAAAGTAAATTATATATTGACAATATTCAAATTACAGATTCAGATAAGAATATTATAAAAATTCATCAGATTGAAGAGAATCAAAATGTTAGAATACGTAAAAAGCAATTTCCTTTTTATGTAAATTTCTCTGATATTAATCTTAACTATTATAAAAACACTGATTTTGCATATCGTTTAAGACCAGGTGATGATCATTGGAATTTAATTCAGAACAAAAGACAAATACAGTTCTTAAATTTGGCACCTGGTGACTACAAGTTAGAAATTCAGGGTGTGACTAAGGGTGAAATATGGAAGAAGCATAAAGCTTTGGTATTACCAATTACTATTATTCCGATATGGTGGCAATCTAACCTTGCTTATTTTTTATACTTCTTAATCTTTCTTTCCATTTTATATTTAATTTATCATTTCTCATTTAAAAGAAAACTTGAACATCAGGAAAATTTACGATTACTGGAACTCGATGAGCTAAAAACAAGACTTTACGGTAATATAACTCATGAATTACGAACTCCATTAACTGTTATCATGGGAATGACAGAAAATATCAAACAAAAGATCAATCCCAAAGATCTTGATAAACTAGAACCAAAATTTAGTATTCTTACCCGAAATACAAAAAAATTATTATTCCTGATCAATCAAATGCTTGATCTTTCAAAAATTGAAAGCGGTAATATGAATTTAAAGCTCGTACAAGCGGATATTGTTCCTTTTATCAAAGTAAATTTAGACAGTTTCCATTCTTTATCAGCCAACAAAAATATCGAACTTATTTTCTATAATGAGAATGACCAGATTATTATGGATTTTGATCCGGAAAAAATTTCCATTATCATTTCTAACTTACTTTCAAATGCCATTAAATTTACTCCGGAGAACGGAAGAATTATTCTTCATATAAAAAAAACTATTCAAAATAATCTTCCTCACTTAATTTTAAAGATCAAAGATAATGGTATTGGTATCAAAAAGAAAGATCAGGAACATGTTTTCGATCGTTTTTATCAGGTTGATAATACTACAATGGGGGGCACAGGAATAGGTCTTTCATTAACCCAAGAACTTGTTTTATTAATGGATGGTGAAATTATTGTAAAAAGTAAATTAGATCAGGGTACAGAATTTAAAATTGATCTCCCAATTACAAATAAAGCAAAAGAACTTGAAAAAGTAACTTTTAAATACTTACTGCCAACCGATAAAATACAAGAGGACAATCAATATGAATTATCAGACAATCATTACGAAGATCTTCCTCATATTCTGATAATTGAAGATAATAAAGATGTAGCTCATTATATTGCTTCCGGATTGATAGATCAATATGAGATTATCTTTGCACAGGATGGAGAAGAAGGTATTGAAAAGGCATTTGATAAAATTCCTGATCTGATCATAACAGATGTTATGATGCCAAAAGCAGATGGTTTTAAGGTTTGTGAAGTTTTAAAAAATGATGAAAGAACCTCTCATATCCCTGTTATTATGTTAACAGCAAGAACTTTTGAGAAAGATAAAATAAAAGGTTTTGCCCATGGAGCAGATGCCTATCTTACAAAACCATTTAATCAGAATGAGCTTTTGATAAGGATAGAGCAACTCATCCTGTTGAGAAAAAAAATACAGAAAAAATTCCAGAAAACAGGTTTCCTTATAAATATCAATTCTCCAAAAGAAGAAAATTTTATCAATAAGTGTATTTCTGCCATTCAGCAAAATCTGGGTGATGAAAATTTCAGATCAGCACAATTATCATTTTCAGTTAATCTGAGCGAATCTCAACTTTACAGAAAATTAAAAGCCGTCACAAATCTGTCAACGGCTGTTTTTATAAGAGATGTAAGACTCCGATCTGCAAAAGAAATGTTGCAAAAAACAGATAAGAACATTTCTGAAGTCGCTTATAGCTGTGGCTTCTCAAACCCCGACTGGTTTTCAAAATCCTTTAAAGAAAAGTTTGGTTATACACCCAGTGACTTTCGTCAAATCAATTGATTGTTGATATTTCATATACAATGCATAATCTATTGATATTCTTTTTCTTATGTATTTATTTTATGAATTAATACAAAATTAGTACGTATATCTTTTACTGTTGTCAAACTACTACTAAACCTTGCAGAATAACAACGTATACATTACTTTCTTCATTTCGATATTTGTAGTGTTTAATAAATACTAATATCATGAAAAAAATAATCTACTTACTATTTGTCCTATTAAATTTACCTGTTAACGGACAGATCAAAGATCAAATTCAAACAGCGAAGGTTACAACAATTAACACAAAAGCTTTAGATCCGGGAATTGGACCGAATAAGAGTGTCTATCCAATCATATCCGGTAAAGTATCTGCAACACCAATTTCAATTCCCTCGCCAAATAATAAACCTTTTGAACTACCACCTCAACCAGATAGGATGAGTTCATATTCCAACTACCCTTACTCAGTAATAACCGGCTGCTCTTTTTTGAGTTATAGAGATAACATACTCAATGTACATATAAGTTACACTATTAAAACTAAAAATAATGCACCTATCTACGCAGGAGCATGGTTCTATGATAAAGATGGTAATACTGTTGAAGTGGGGTATATTCCTCAGGAAATTGAAAATAAACCATCAGGTAGTACTGATGTACAAATGAGATTTACCAAATTTCCAATTCTTACAGAATATATAGAAGTAATGATTTTGCAAAACGGAAAAGAAATCACAAAAAGACGTTTTGATTCTGCTTTTAAATGGAATATGTCTCAACCTACATATGCTTCGGCTGGTTTTGCAAAGACTGTAGATACAAATATGTTAAAAGCATATATACCTGATCTGGAAATCACTGATATTAAAGCGGTAAACAATCAACAGAATACCCTTCCTTTTGAGAATTATTGCAACCTCAAAAATAAAATGATCTTTATTACCAACAGAGGATCAAAAGAATCTTCATCATATATACTTACAGTAGGATATATAAAATACAAAGGAAACAGAGGACGTTACACGGAAATCAAACGTATAGCTATGAACGGTTTACCTGCAGGAAGTCAAACCTATCAAATTGTTACATTACCTGATGATGCCAATAATATAAAAACAGAGATCAAATATAATTATGGTAATAATGGAGAAGTAAACAGTAATAATAATTCAATGGAAAAAAGGTGTACTAAAATTAAATAAAGTCATCTATAAAAACATCTAACCCTCTTAAAGATTAAAAAATCATGAAAAAATTAACTTTATTTTTAACTCTATTTATGTTGTTATCATTA
>JAOZTG010000179.1 GCA_029939235.1 Flavobacteriaceae bacterium | reverse complement strand
TGAACAATAACATCCAGCGGAAGTTTTAGACGGCGATATTCTTTAACTACATCAACGATCTCTTTTTGAGTGTTGTATCGTTCTTTTGATTGCCAGTAACCATAAGCCCATTTACCAAACATAGGTACTTTTCCCGTAAGGAAACGATAACCCGAAACTACTTCATCAATATTTGCACCCGCTATAAAATAATAATCAATAGCATCAGCAACATTTGACCACAAAGAAGTGTTTTCTCTGTTGTCATGGAATTTTGTAAGCGAATAGTTATCCCATAAGATTCCGTAATTTTTTGTTGAGACTAGCATGGGTACAGCAATTTCTCTGTTTTCCTGAAAAAGAGTAACATCATGCCCTCTCCAGTTCATAATGCCTTTTTGGAATTGCCCCAGACCATAAATAGCTTCTTCAGGTGAGAGTTTGAATTTCTGTTTGATCTGATAGACAGTTTCGTTATTATCATTTTCCTTTTTAAAACTATAGCTATCTCCCTTTAAAATTAATTTACCTAAAGGGTCATAAAATGAAATTGTATTATTTAGCTTATCTAGTTTTGCCGTAATCTTTTTCGTTGAAACAGAAATATACCGATCTGTCTCCTTTACATTCCAATTGGTATTTTGATCTGGTTTTGTAATGATAATGAGGCTATTTCTTTCACTCAGTTTTTTAACAGGTGAAATTGTAACCCTGATAATATCATCAGAATAAACTTGTAATTTAATAAACCCTTTTTCGGTTTGATAAATAACAGGATTACCATTTTTCTCAATTTTTGATGCAAAAAGAAATACCGGTAAGAAAAACAGCAGGGTGAGTAAAACTTTAGTTTTCATAAGTAATAAAACATGTTTATTGACTTTTATCTACAAGATCTAAAGCAGTATCTATAACTATATCTGCTGTTTGTTCACCTAAACTGGTTCTACATATGTACTCATAACTTTTAAATCCATTAAAATCTTCTTTGGTAATAATATAACCAAAAGCATCATTGGTTAAACCAAATAAAAACGGGTTTTTCGTATTCATTTTTCTTTTGATATAGAAACCAATATTTGGTAAGGCCTCACCGGGTATAGTAATGATCTTAGCAGAACCAATATTTAGTAAATTCATTCGTGTGGTTACGATATCATTATTATTTACTTTATAATTCAGCTTTGAATTCTTCATAATAAACTTCATGAGATCTGATTCAACAGGTAAATTTACCGTTTCACTGATGATATTTATTTTTGGATCTTTTTGAACCTCTGCACCAGCAATAATTCTTAGAGATTCATCTGCTAATAAGTTTCCAATTCTAATACACTCGTTCCAGTCGTTGGCTTCTTTTCCACCTTCCCGTCTGTTATCAGCAGTTACCATTCCGCCTTGAGCGCTATTCATAAATATTCCCATACCACCACCTTCTGACGCTATTCTGTCATATAATGGTCCGATAAGATCTGGAGTACAAATACCCCTACCCGAACCAATGATCTCAGGATGAGTGGCATAATTTACCAGTGTGGAAATGGTTTTATTATTCTTTGCGGAAATAAACTGAAGAACTCCAACACGTGGATCATAAAGTTTAGGCGCATAATAGTTATAAGCAATTTTTCCTTTGGCCTCATCAACTGCGACCTTTAAATATGCCGGTTTTGCATTTTTATATGCTTCGTTTATGGCTGCAGCTGTTTCTTTTACAACCCAGTCAATATATTTTAGATCGGTTGCTGAATTTCCTTTCTCATCAGTTAATCCATAAAGATCTGGAGCACTATGGGTATGCGTTGCACCAATCACAATATTTTCGGGATTAATACCGGGTACCAAAGCTCTGATCCTGTCTCCTACAACCTTTGGAACTCCCAAATTATCAATAGAAACAATTGCTATTTTTGTTTTACCTTTTTTAATTACCAACGCTCTGGTATTTAACTCGCCATTTTTAATCGTTGCCATTCCCGGGGCACCTGTACCGCTAGATATTGGAATTAACGGATCGGGTGTAATGATTCTGTAGGCAGCACCTGCTTCCAGTTTTTGTGCATGCAATGTAAATGTGAATGATATTGCTGCAATAGCAAATAGAATTATTTTACGCATAATATGTTCTTTTAAATTATTTTTAGTTTATAAAAAGATATTTAACAAAGTTATAAAACAATCAGTTTAATATCTTCAATTTTTTTGACAGAAACACATTAAAAATTACCCTAAATTGTACAGATAATTCCTTGTTTTACATAATTGACAGGTGTATTACTTTTTAAACCGTTTCATTATTTCTTTCCAGTTGGTGAAAATAATTCCTTCTTCCTTAAAGAATTTGATCAGATCAGGATCACCAAACATTTGTGCTTCCCATTTCCTTTGTTGCCATGAAGCTGTAATGCTTTTTAAATTATCTGTTTCTACGGAAGGGTGAAAAATAATTTCAGTTAATCCAGGTTGTAACGATTGGATAAGCTCCTTAAATTTTGCTATTTTTTCTTTATAGGTTTTTGCATTTGGAGCACTTGTAAAATTATCCACTTTTGGTAAGCTGTAGTTATTAGCCAGTTTTACAACACTTTCATCAATTGGGTAGCCCTTAGCTCTAAAGCCTTCGACAGCTTTTGGATCAGAAAGTTCAATGGCATTGGCAGGGATACCGTATTCCTCAGCAACTTTATAAAATGCTTTTACATAGTCAGGACGACCATAGAGCGTACCCATATGTGTATCGATATGATCGGGTTTATATCCTAATGCAATTGATTTTTCAATTTGTGCTCTAATCTCTTTTTCCACATCTTCAGCGGTAGCATGTTTTGCAACATCAGGAACTTCATGCCAGAATTTTCCATCAGGATCAATTAGACTGGGAACTTCTTTTGGATCTGCAACCGGTCCCCATCTGTAATTTTTCCATTCACTGGTCAATGTAAGATGTAAGCCAATATCCATGTTTGGATGATTTTTTGCCCATTGTACAAATTCTTCCGCGAATTCACAGGGCATCATGATAGCAGCTGACTGTATATATTTGTTCTTCAGCATTGGTTTTACGGCAATATTAGCTTCCTCACACATTCCTATGTCATCCGCATGTAGAATGATCACTTTTTTTCCGGCAGGATAACCTAATCTTTCTGCCCAGTTTTTGGGTTCTGGTTTGTTCATTACGACTTTACTTTCTTCTTTCTTGGTTTCACATCCAATTAAAGATAAAATTAAGAAACTAAAAATAATAAAGCTTAAAGAATACGAATGTTTGTTCAATGTTTTCATATTTAATTTTAATTATTGTTTTATTAGAATTTTATAATTTCTCAAAGTTACGTGTAAACAAAATGATTAGCTACTATCTTTTTGATAGAAATGCGTTAAAATTTAACTCTATTTATAATATCTTCCATTAGGATAGATATATTGTTCTTATTTGATTGGTATATTCCTAAAACAATTGCTAAGGATTTTAAGCTTTCTTCTCCCGAAACAGGAGGGGATTTTTGATTGAGAATTGCTTCTGAAATGGCTTCAAATTGTTTTTGGTGAGGCTTGATAGAAAACCCGCCTAACGGACTTGAAGAACCTGAAGATTCCTTTGTTTTTTCTTTATTTTTTTTTGATGACAGTTTTTCATCTGTCATGTTCATAGTAATATCATCTCCATCAATGATCACCGTTCCCTTTTCTCCATGGATCTCAATTTTTCGTGATTGGGCAGGTTGAATAGATGTGGATGCCTGTATATTACCAATGCCACCATTTTTAAATTGAAGGGTAGCTATGGCATTATCTTCCCCTTCCAGTTGATGTGTAAATGTACCTATCCAACCGAATACAGACTCCACATCTCCCATTAACCACTGTAAAAGATCAATTGTATGAATTGCCTGATTTATCAATACACCTCCTCCATCAAGATCAAGTGAACCCCGCCAGTTACCACTGTCATAATACTCCTGTGATCGGAACCATTTTATGTGGGCATCTCCCATAAATAATTTACCCAGTTTATTATTGTCAAGCATTTTTTTTAGGTCAAGCATACCGTCAGTAAATCTGTTCTGGTAAATAACCGCTAATGCAACATGATTTGTTTTACAGGTTTCAATTAATTTTTTTGCCCGTTCTATTGTAATTTCAATTGGTTTTTCAACAATTACATGTTTTTTTGCTTTTGCGGATCTTAAACCATATTCCAAATGTGTACCATTGGGCGTACAGATACTAACTGCATCGAGATCTGGATCTGATATAAATGCTTCCCAATTGCTATGAGCAGTAATCTGGTGTTTGATTCCAAACTCCTCAACATTTTTACTATTTCTACTGAAAGCAGATACTAACTGTATATTTGAAGATTTCTGAATAGACTGGGCATGAATATCGGCAATGGTTCCGATTCCAATAATTCCGATTTTAAGTTTTTTGCTCATTATTTATATTTGTTGATATCAAATGGCTATTCTTAGTCAACTAAACCAACGTTCTTTTTGCCTTCAGGGTTGATTTGCTATATAGATAGGATTGGTATAGATCCATGGAATATATTCTTCTCCAAATTTTAAGCGTGCTTCTATACGGTAATTTCCCTTTTTGTTTTTAGGATCGAATTCATAGGAATAAACATCATCGATCTCGTCAATCGCTTCACCGTCTTTTACCAATTTAAATTGTACCGGAAAAGGAGATACTGCTTTTATTTTATGAACAGATCCTACCGAAATAGAATCCCCCATAATCGCATTTACATGATTATTGCTGTCTGTTGAAAAATACTGAAACCCTTTTGCATCTGCTAAAGCTTCAAAGGCAATAAAGGCATGACCTGCAACTAAATTATCTTTGATATTTGTATTACTTCGTTCATCGCAAAAAACATGGGTATTTACAAAATTAAAGGAAAGAAAATAGGTGTCCACTTCAAATTTAAAAGCCCAGCCAACTTCATCTGGATCTGAAAGAAGTAATTTTTCTTTCCATCCCGGTTTTACTATGGTAATTGTTTCTGCATTTGGGCCAACCCATTCCACCATCCCGTCTTTTGTATAGCGAGCTCTGATATTTTGATTGTTATGTGCATCTGAAGCAGCCATTCCAACAAGGCGTTTAAACTTATTGATAGAATCCCATCTTGCCATGATCACTTTTTGTTCATCAAAGATCTCACGAATAGCCCAGTGACCATATTTATTTCTGTTGATAAAAAAATTTGTAACCAATGGCAGAATACCTCCTTCTTCATCTAAAAAATCAGTATGTATATTGTAAATTTCCATAGCCTGATAATCCCGATTTGCCCAGTCATGTGGGTTTTCAGTATGCACATATAAGACCAAACCATCTGAATGTACAATTTGTTTTATTACCGTATCCAGGGGTTTGCTCCAGTCAAGAACAACGGTGTCCATTGGGCTAACCATCAAACCATTGCTTGTCTCTGTGCCGGATTCTACAATTAAACCATCATAATTGCCTTGGTATCCCCGTGGAAAAGAATCAAGTTTAGAATGAGGATGATCGGATAAAAACAAGAAATCCAATTTAGCTTTTTTTGCAGCTGGTAAGATCTCTTCCATAAGCCCGCGGCTATCATGAGACCAAAAGGAATGTGCATGAAAAACGCCCTTGTAATCTGTTTGTTTGATGTAATTTACAGGTTTTTTATACTTGCTTAGAATTTCACTTCTTTGTTTTTCTAATTTTGGATAAACCGAAATTCTCTTCCAAAGAAATGGAGCAGAGTAGATCAATACAGCAACTATTGCAATGAAAAGCAGCAATGAAATGATCTTAATTATAAATTTGATAATTTTTTTAAGCATAAAAATACATTTAAAGTTATAATCTATCGTTCACAACTCATAATTTATAGTTCGTGACTCAAGATGCAGATTGCTTCAGTCGTACCTCCTTCGCAAACCCCTTAATTTGGAAAGGCTTACTTTAAACAATTGGTTCTACTGCTATTTTAATGGAATATTTATTTTTAGGTCCTCATGCCGGACAGGCATTTCATTTTTTTATTCATCCACTTCTTATTTGTTTTGGTATTCATGATATGCTTCGCAATTCTTGATGAAAAAACGAAACAAAAAAATCATGGC
>JAOZTG010000178.1:4333-6127 GCA_029939235.1 Flavobacteriaceae bacterium | reverse complement strand
AATATTTTGCTTTAATACCAGAATTTTCGATTATTCTTCCTGTTTTGAAATCTTTTTCAGATTTATCAATTCTTTCATTAAACTCTTCAATCGAAAAGCGTTTTAAAGGATTTGATACTTCAATTTTCAAAATATTTTGTAAATGAGTAACAATCTCCTCATTTTTTAGTTTCAAAAACTCCTGTACAAATTGTATTTTTTTTGCCTCTATATTCATCTCTATAAATTTAATAGCTATTACAAAGTTAATAATTTTAAATAAAGTGCTTTTTTTCTATAAACTATTACCTTTATATGATATATTTTTTCTGTTTCTTGTCTATAATTCCTATTGGTTTTGATAAAACAATTTTTTCTTTTTTAATTCACTTATTTGTGTCTTAAAAAGCCAAAATCAAATGTCATTCCTACCAAAACTGACAGGCAGGCTTAGGAAAGAGAGGCACGAACGTCGAACCCGCCGGCGTAGCAGGGAATCTCTACCAATCAATACGGAATGATAATGTTCTGTCATTCTGAACGGAATGTAATGGAGTGAAGTATCTCTTTATCTATATAGACATTGCCTTAAAAAAATACTCACTTCTTATCTCGTACCTATTATTTGAACTGTCCTGATTACTTCAAAATTTGTTTAACACCCTTAACAACTCTAACCAAATCTTCTCTCAATAAATTCGAACCACTTGGTAAACAAAGTCCTTTTTCAAACAATTCTTCTGAAGTACCATCCACATAAGCAGGGAATTCCTTAAAAACTGGTTGTAAATGCATGGGTTTCCATAGCGGTCTGGATTCAATATTTTCCTTTTCCAGAGCCAGTCTAATTTTTTCACGGGTTTTAAAACTATCTGTTAAAATAGTAGTTAACCATCTGTTAGCGTAAAAACCTTTGGGCTCTTCCACGAAAGTGATACCTTTAAATTGAGAAAGTTCTTTTTTATAGAATTCAAAAACCTTTCTGCGAGCTACTACCCTGTCATCTAATACTTCCATCTGACCGCGACCTATTCCGGCAAGAATATTACTCATTCTATAATTATAACCGATATGTGAATGCTGATAATGCGGTGCATCATCTCTTGCCTGGGTTGCTAAAAAAGTAGCTTTTTTAATATAATTTTGATTATCAGAAACTAATGCGCCGCCACCTGAAGTTGTAATGATCTTATTTCCATTAAATGAAAAAACTCCCATTACACCAAAAGTCCCCATGGCTTTTCCTTTATAAGTTGCTCCGATTGCTTCGGCAGCATCTTCAATAACAGGAATATCGTATTTATTAGCAATCGCCATCAGTTCCTCCATCTTTGCCGGCATTCCATAAAGGTGAACTAAAATTATAGCCTTTGGCTTTTGGCTTTTAGCTATTCTATCTAGAATTGCTTTTTCCAATAATTCCGGATTCATATTCCAGGTATCCTTTTCGGAATCTATTAAAACTGGAATTGCTTTTTGGTAACGTATTGGATTGATCATTGCAATATATGTAAAAGAAGAGCAAAGTATTTCATCTCCTTCTTCTACTTCCAGGATGATCAATGCCAAGTGAATTGCTGCCGTTCCTGAACTAAAAGCAGAACATGCTTTTGCCCCGGTATAATTACATATATCTTGTTCCAGTCCGTTTACATTCGGCCCCAATGGTGCTACCCAATTAGTTTTAAATGCCTCGGTTACATATTTTTGTTCTTCTCCGGTTAGGTGTGGAGAGGAAAGCCAAATTTTATTTTTCATATTATTTCTTTGATTGAGTGAAAATTTGATGAAGAGACTTAGGTGACTAAGAGAATG
>JAOZTG010000178.1:1381-4233 GCA_029939235.1 Flavobacteriaceae bacterium | reverse complement strand
GGTGATAGAGAGACCTAGCAACTTGATTTACCACTCACTACTTTTCTCTCTTTCTCTTAGTCTCTTTTCTATACCGGCAGCTTAAACTTCATAATAATTTCTCCCGTTTCTGTATTTATATCTAGATTTTGGCTATCCATACCAATTTCTTTACCTGTAGACATTTTATACATTCCAGCTAAGAAACTCATTCCATGCTGCATCACTTCCTTCATTTCCTGCAATTTTCGCACAGATCCTTCTTTTTTTATTGCCTCCTTCTCAACATTAAGTTCTTCTTCTTTTTCCTGCTTATCACCTGATAAATCAGGTATGTTATCTTCCTGATCGATCATTTCTTCTTTTTCATGACCTGAACTTATGTTTTCAGATTCCAATTCTTTTTCCAATTCTTCATTTTCAATTGCACTCAGCAGTTCTTCGATCTGTTGTACAAATTGTGATCGTCCTTTTGTAGTGAAATCAACAATATCCTTTGCTGCATCATCACCAAAAACACCTTCAAACAGGCTTTGTTTAACCAGAAGTCCGGATGCTATTTGTTGTTCGATAGAATTTCTGGTTATCAAATTAAAAACCGTAAGCTTGTTACTCTTTTGTCCCAAACGATCAATTCTTCCAATACGCTGATTCTTTTTTGCAGGATTCCACGGAAGTTCAAAATTAATCACAATATCAGCAGCCTGAAGATTAAGTCCGGTTCCTCCGGCTTCTGTTGATAAAAATATTTTGTATTGTTTATTATCTTCAAATTTCCTTATCAATTCGCCACGTGATTTTACGGGAACTTTGCCATTTAGTTCAACAAAACCGATATGATGATTACGCAACATCTGACCAATCAGCTTATGCACTTTGATCCATTCAGAGAAAATAATAATTTTTCTGTCGGAATTTTTAATATCCAGATTTTCAAAAAGAATATGTTTTAATTCTTCCAGCTTTGGCGACTCATTTGTTTCCTGGTCGATCAGATAAGTAGAATCACAAACCATTCGCATTTTCATCATCAGCATTTGCATCTTTTGCAGATCATATGGTGTTAAAAACTTTTTTGCTGCAATTCTTCTTAATCCCATGGCATAAGAAGTGTGATAATCAGACTGTAACGGCGATAAATTAACAGGAATATCAATTTGCTGAATACTTGGCAACTGATCGATCACTTTCCTTTTTTCTCTCCTTATCAAAATATCGGAAAGACGTTTGTTCAGACTCTTTAAATTATAATATCCGTTGATCTTGTTAATTTTTTCGGGATCGAACAAACAGTGCTGATAAGAAAATTCCCATAAAGGGCCAAAATAATCCGAATCCAGAACATTGATAATGGAATAAATATCTATCAACTTATTCTCAATAGGTGTTCCTGTAATGACCAGTTTATGTTTTGTATCGATGGTTTTTATGGCTGAAGCCGTTTTTGTTTCATAATTTTTCACTCTCTGTGCTTCATCAAGAATCATAAAGTCAAAATTTGCTTTGTTGATCTCTATTCGGTCCCGGATCACCGTTTCATAATTAGCAATACAGAAAAAATGATCACCATGGTATTGTCCGGCTCTTTCATTGGGTTTCCCCTGAATTACAATAGCTTTTTCATTTGAAAATCTTTCGATCTCACTTTTCCATTGTTCTTTTAAGGATGCCGGGCACACAACCAAAGTCTTTTTAAAATCAAAAATATCTTTTTTCAAAACAGCCGATCCTATGGCCTGAACAGTTTTCCCAAGTCCCATTTCATCAGCGATAATAGCAACCTTTTTAAAAATAGTAAATGCAACGCCCTCTTTCTGATAATCAAATAAATTGGCGTTGATCAGACTAAAATCAATTTTAACGGTTTTAGCCAAACGTTCCAGTATTTTATTTTCAAAATGCTTTTCCAGCTTTTTGTATACCTCAGGCCTGATCTTTATATGATCCATCTTTTCTGCCTCTTTGATAAAATCCAGAAAGGACTCGAGCTGATCCTCTTCAATAAATGAGGTATTCTTAAAATATCTGGAGATCAAAAGCTGCTCATTGGGTTGCATTTTACCGGGATAGACCCAGGATATCTTATAATCATTTAACGGATCGGTATAAATCTCAATAAATGGAAAGGATTTTCTTAATCTGCGATACAGACTTTTATTCTCTTTTAATGTTTTAAAGGCATACATAATATGTTTGGTAGTTCCCAGTTTATTGAACTCGGCATCCAGACTATCACTATAGCCCGTTTCATTCTCAAAATTACGTAGAAAAACCTTATATTTTATACCTTTTTCATTGGTTAAAAAATGATCTCCATAAATATTATCAGCCCATTTTATCTTGTATTCAGCCTTAGCTGCCCTCATTATTCGCTCATTCAGAACACGTCTGATCATACCCTCTCTGGTATATTTTTTATGCTCAGCAATTTGGTCTTTGGGATCTAATAAATGTATTTCATTATCTATCTGTAACAAACATGCATAAGCATACTTATCCCAATCCACATAAGAATTGCCAATAAAAGCATCCATGGAACCATTTTCATTTATTTTTAATGCAAATGCTTCTGATGCATTCTCATCCAGCTCAACAATCAATTCAAATATCTGAGTTGATTGTGACAAGATCTGACACTTACCATTATTATATATAATTTCACCAAAAGTAAGTTCTTCATTTTCCAGCTCACTTTTGAGTTTTTCAATTTGGGTTTTAATAATTTCTTTTAAATTCATTAAATTATTGTTGATTTTTTAAATATTTTAATCTGTATTGTTTATACTTTCTTTCTTGATTTCATCTATAACTCTTCGAGGTCTATCGACTCTCGAAGGTTAGATTCTGCTATACATCGCATTCTACCACCTTGT
>JAOZTG010000178.1:0-1281 GCA_029939235.1 Flavobacteriaceae bacterium | reverse complement strand
AATCACAGTTTATAACTTTATTTCATTTACGTTATTATAATGTATTAATCGCAGATTTATATCAGGATATTTATCCATAAAATATTGATACTTTTTTATATTAAATTGGCTTTCTGAAAACTTAACTTCAAAGGCTTTTTGTTTGTTAATTATAAAATCTACTTCATGTCTTTTTTGAGTAAGCCAAAACTGAATATCCATTTCATCATAATTATCATAAAAACGTCTAAATACAAAGTTTTCAAATAATTCTCCTTTATCTTTTCTTAAAGCAATGGGATTGTAGTTTTTAGTAAAAAAATTTCTTAAACCTAAATCGGTAAAATAAATTTTTGGCATCTTTCTTATTTCTTTGGTTAGATTACCGTAAAAAGGGCTGATCTTCGATATATGAAACGATTTCAACATTACATAAACATAAGATTCAATGGTTTGATTTGATTTTTTTAAAATTTTACTTATGCTATTTATATTGAATAAGGATGCCGTTTGATTTGCAAGTATCTGAAGTATTTGATAGTAGAGTTCGGGTGACTTTATGTTTGAATCAATGATGTCTTTTTTAATATATGAAGTCGCTAATTCTTTTAAGATCTCTTTTTTACCTTCTAATTTAGATTCTAAAACCAACTCAGGATATGAACCGTAAATTAAGTATTCATGCATTAATTTATCCAATTCTTTTTTATACAATCCCGGTAAGTGACCCGTATTGATATATGCAACTAAATCTTCCCTGTTTTTGAAATCGACAAATTCGGGAAAACTCAATGTTGGAAGCATAAAAATACGCTTGCGACCTGCTAATGAATCGGTAAATTTATGATCTATATAAAAACTTGACGAGCCACTAACAATTAGTTTTATATTTTCGTGATAATTATCAAAAGTGTATTTTAGGAAATTTGAAGGATCTTCCAAATATTGTATCTCATCAATAAAAATATAATACTTATCATTTTTATTTATTGGAGGAATATAATTAAATAGTTGCTCAGGATGTATATCAAATCCTTTTCTTATCTCTTTATCTTCTAAACTTAAAAAGAAAGATTTTTTTGACTGTGATCTAAGCTCATTATGCAACTGTAACATTAATGTTGTTTTACCAACCTGTCGAGGCCCTATTATCAATGAAATATGTTTTTTTGATAAATGAGCTTGTATTTTATTATATAGAGATCGTTTTAGCATTTTGTTCTTTAACTCAATAATTACAAATATATCCCAAATATTTGTAATTATATTATAAATATATCCCTCTTTTTATAAATAACTATT
>JAOZTG010000177.1 GCA_029939235.1 Flavobacteriaceae bacterium | reverse complement strand
TTTTTCAGCAGGATCTAGGTTAAATACCTCGACCCTTGTGTCGATTCCTATTAATGGGTTCAGTGCTTGCCCTGAGGTTTAATACCTTTTATTAAAAAAGCATATTTCTGTCCGAAATGGCATTCTCATTAAAATAATCGTACAACCATTAATTAAGCATAAACTAGAAAAGCCTCTTATCAGGTGTCTGTCTTTGGTCGTATTTTAGATCGCTTAAAGCGGAAGATTTTATTCCAATATAAAAATAGTAAGTAGCTCTGTCACCAAAAGGAACCCAGTTAAAACTTAACCTCCAGCTATCAAGATCTCTTTCAAAACGAAGTTGGGTATAAGTAATTCCCTTGTTTTCAAAGTCATAACCAGATGAAACTCCCACTCTCCATTTTGGTGTAAATTCTATATTTCCTGTTACCTGAACAGAATTAGCAGATATTCTACTTTCTCCTCTTCCATTAATATAAGTTAGAGAATATCTAAACCGGAGATCCCATGGCATTACAGTGTTGTATAATTTTGCTACTTTGGTTTTATCCTCCTCTTTATTTCTATTGGAAGTTTGTCGGTTATCTGCCAGATTTTTTCCAAAAAAATCATCCGGACCATTATTAGGCTGATTATTTTGGGTGTTTGATTTTCCGGTGGAATCGGTTTTGTTTTTACCAATTTCTTTACTGCTAATGGAATAGTTGGCTGAAAGTCCTGCATTGGTAAGCCTGAACAGACTTCCCCCATTATTGATATTGAAAGTATTGATCTTAGTGCCATTTGCATTGATCGCATAAGGATCCATGGTGGCATTTAAATTGATATTTAGTTTATTGTGTAATAAAACAGTACCTGCACTCATTCTTACCGGGCTCCATTTTAATGAATCGGCTGCCATATTATAATTTGTTGAGAAATTTAAATTATTTAATAATTTAACTTTTTTAAATGCTTCATCATCTTTGCCATCTTTATCTGCAACCTTAGCTTCTAAAGTGTTGTTTAATGACATACCAATGCTATTGTTCAATCCTCTGCTGGGACTTCCGTACATTCCGTTTTGGAATCTGGTATATTCACGCATATCATCCGGGTCAAGACTCGCCTGATATTCATCGTAATATTTGCTGAAATCCGGTCTGTAATTATAAGATATAGAAGGTCTTACAATATGTCTGATTGCTTTTAAACTTCCTTTTTTAAAATTGAAAGTTCCATAAAAAGTAGTGGAAGCTGATACATTTGCACCCCATTCTCTAAAAGAATCAAAACCGTCGATAGTATCGGTAACAACCTCATCTATTGTATCATCCCAATTTTTATCGATGGTTTTAAAATACCAAACATCCCTATAACTGGCATTAGGTGACACAGTTACGAATTTTAGAAATTTCATGTTTGTTCCCATGGAAACATCATGTTTTACTCCTGACTGGGCATTATCCCACATTTTGGCAGTCCCAAAATCTTCATCACTTGTAGATACTCTGTTTTGAGCACTCATTGTATAAGTTACACCCAGATTATGAATTGGATTTTTCTTCATTCCAAATTTTGGTGCAAAAGGATAGATACGATCCATATTAAAATTCAAGGAAGGTAAATTCATATCAATTCTTTCGGTATTGGTATTTTGTGTATGTGTTAAAGATGCATTTAAGTTAAAAGGTGTTCCGTCAAATTTTTTGAAATAGGATATGGATGAACTAAATGTATTGGTAATATAATCTGGTGAACTGGATTCATTCAATGAATTTCTAAAGAAACTGCTACTACCAAAATTCACAGAAGCCGAAAAACGAGAAGTTGGATTTGATTGTGTTGACTGACTATGTGACCATCTGACGAAGAAATTGGTAGATTTACTGTAATCGGGGAAACCTCTTTCGCTATTGACCAGACTTTCATATCGGAAACTAAAATTACCGGTAAACTTATATCTTTTTGAGTAACTGGATTCTGTTCTAATTCCCCAGCTGCCATTGGTGTACAGATCTGCAAGTACAGCCAGATCAACATAATCGTTCAATGCAAAATAATAACCACCATTTTGTAAAAAAAAACCCTGATTTCTGTTTTCACCCCAGGTAGGTATTAAAAATCCGGAAGCTCTTCCCTTAGTAATAGGAGCATAAAAGAATGGTAAAATAAGAGGTGTTGGAACATCGGCAATTACCATATTACTAAAACCCCCAACGATCTTACTGTTTGGTACAACTTTTATATTGGAGGTGGCAATATAATAATCGGGTTTTTCCTTTTGAGAAGTTGTAAATTTGGCTTTGTTGATATAAAAAGTACTGTCATTCTCCCTTTTTGTCAGATCTCCAGTTATTGTTATTCCCTGCTGTTCGGTTCTTGAATTATAAATTAAAGCTTTTTCATTTTTAAAATTATAGATAAGTGAATCCTGAACGGATTCCTGATTTCCCTGTTTAAATACAGGTCTTTGGATATATTCTCCTAAACTATCAACGATTCCGAAGGCATAAGCCAGACTATTCTTATAATCTATGATGATCTTACCTGCCTTTAATTCAATATCCTGATAATACAACTCAGCTTCATTATAGAGTTCAGCCGTTTGTTTTTCAAAATCATTTGACATATAGTCTTTTGCTACATGTTTGATATTTGCTTCTAAAAATTCTTTATTGATCTTGGTGCTGTCGGTTTTTGAAGTATCTATAACCGAATTATTTATTTCTTTTTTTTTTGATCTGTTTGATTTATCAGAAGTAGTTCTTTCTACATCATTCATGTTTCTTAACTGGCGAATTTGCGCATAACTCAAATGAATTCCAAAGGAAAAGAACAGTGAAAAAAAAACTATGTATCTTAAATTTGTATACAATGCTATAAATAGTATTTTTGTAAATAAATTATCTGATTTTCTAAAGTTACAAACTTACATATATTTTTTTAGGGATATATATTAAAGTTTGAAAAACTAGACTTTTTAAACTATGAATACATCATCAAGAAAAAACATACTTTTTAAATATTTTCTTATTATTTTTAATGTATTATTATTTTTAAATTTCCAATTTACTGCTTCAGCTCAGGATAGATTTACTGTGGTTTTAGATGCCGGCCATGGAGGTAAAGATCCGGGTAAACATGTTAAAAGATTCAATGAAAAAGATATTGCATTGAATGTTGTTCTGCTGGTAGGAAATAAGTTAAAAAAGAATAAAAATGTAAAAGTAGTTTATACCCGTGATAAAGATATTTTTATTGGATTAAAAGAAAGAGGAAAAATTGCAAATGATGCCGAAGCTAATTTATTTGTTTCTGTTCATTGTAATGCACATCATACACAAGCAAGTGGTACGGAAACATATGTGTTGGGATTACATGCCAACAAACAAAATTTTGAGGTTGCAAAACAAGAGAATGCAGTGATCTTTTTAGAAGATAATTACAAAGAGAAATATGCAGGATTTGATCCTAATTCTCCTGAAGCTGTTATTGGTTTGACCCTTATGCAAGAAGAGTATTTAGATGAGAGTTTACTGGTTGCCAGTTATATTCAGGATAATTTCACAAAAAAATTAAAACGGATTGACAGAGGTGTTAAACAGGCCGGTTTTGCTGTATTGCACCAAACCTATATGCCAAGTGTTTTAATTGAAACGGGCTTTATTACCAATCAAAAAGAAGGTGCTTTTATAGGTTCAAAATCCGGACAGGAAAAAATTTCAACTGCTATTTATGACGCCATAATGGATTATAAAAAACATTTAGATGAAAATATGGTGGCAGAAGAAAAGCCGAAACCAAAAGTTGAAAAGAAGAAGGATCCAAGAATATACAAAGGAGTAGATTTTAAGGTGCAAATATCCTCAAGTTCAAGAAAACTGGAACTTAAATCGTACAATTTTAGCGGACTAAAAGGTGTTACCCGTTTAAAGCAAGGACGACATTATAAATACTATTATGGACGTACTTCTGATTATGACGAGGCATTAAAATTACAGAAAAAAGCAAAAGCAACCGGATTTAATTCTTCCTTTATTGTTGCTTATAAAAATGAAAAAAAGGTTTCTGTAAATGAAATATTGAAATCTTCTCAAAAATAATTAGTAATATTGTTAAATAAAATGTTGAATTTTGAAATTATCAAAAGAATTTAAAACAGGTATTATAGCCATTTCAATTATTGTTTTGGTTATTTGGGGATATAATTTTTTGAAAGATCAAAAAATATATGACACTTCAAGGACATTATTTGCCGAGTATGATAATGTACAGGGTTTGGCCAAATCTAGCCCGATAACGATCAATGGTTTAATCGTTGGAAAGGTAAATGAGATTTCATTTCACCCAGTAAAAGAAGGCGTATTGGTGGTTACGTTGAATTTTACAAATCCAATTGAATTTTCAACCAATAGTGTAGCCGAAATTTATAGTCCTGATTTTATTAGCGGAAAATCTTTAAAGATAAGAATAGCTTATGATGATGCTATGGTTGCCAAAGATGGTGATACTTTAATTGGTAAATTTGATTCAGGTATTTTAGGTACTATCAATGAGCAAATTGCACCTCTTCAAAATAAGGTGGAGAGTTTTATTGTAAATACTGATACCGTAATGCATAATGTTAATAGTGTTTTAGATGCTCAAAATCAAAAGAATTTAAAATCGTCACTTGCGCATTTGAATGTTACACTAAGTAATTTTGAAAAATTATCAAAGAATGCGGATAAGATACTTGCGGCTAATAATAATAAAATTGACAGTATTTTAAGTAATGCAAATGTTGCAATGACTAATTTTTCACAGATAATGGATTCTTTGCATAAAGCTGACCTTGGAGCTACGGTAATCAAATTACAAAACACACTTGAAGGCTTTAATAAATTATTGGATGGAATAGAGCAGGGAGAAGGCAGTATTGGTAAATTAATGAAGGATGATCAGTTGTATATAAATCTTGAAAATGCATCCAAAGAACTGGAAGAATTACTAAGAGATTTGAAATTGCATCCTAAAAGATATGTAAATGTTTCGGTTTTTGGTAAAAAGGAAAAACCTTATGTAGAGGAGGTAAAAGAATAGTTAATAAATAGTAATAAAAAATCAATGAAGGTTTTTTAAATATTTTTAGTTTTACTTTAAATATTGTATTGAAAAAAAGATTAATTTTAAAGGATAAAATATAGATACAAAATTACATGTCTTACATTCCAAATATAATTTTCGCATTACTGCTTATTATTGGTGTTAGTTTTTTTGTGCAAAACATTAAAAAAATAATCAGAAACATCAAATTAGGTAAAGATATTGACCGAAGTGATAATTCTTCAGAGCGGTGGAAGAATATGATTAACATCGCACTTGGTCAGTCCAAAATGACAAACCGACCTGTTTCAGGTATTCTTCATATTATTGTTTATGCAGGTTTTATCATCATCAATGTGGAAGTTATTGAAATAATCATTGACGGATTATTTGGAACACACAGAGTATTTGCATTTGCCGGTGGACTTTATAGTTTTTTGATCGGTTCATTTGAAATCTTAGCTTTTTTAGTGTTGATCTCGGTGATTATTTTTTGGATAAGAAGAATGATCTTAAAAATTCCAAGATTTTGGAATAAAGAAATGACCAGCTGGCCTAAGAATGATGCCTTGAATATTCTTTATTTTGAAATGGTTTTGATGAGTTTGTTTCTTATCATGAATGCCGCAGATTTCAATTTACAGCAATTGGGAGCAGCACATTATGTAAATGCCGGATCTTTTCCAATAAGTAGTTATATAGCGAACTGGTTGCCTCAAAATGAAGGTACATTGATTCTTATTGAAAGAGGTGCCTGGTGGATCCATGTTATTGGAATTTTCATCTTTTTGAATTATCTGTACTATTCAAAACATCTGCATATTTTACTTGCATTTCCTAATACCTATTATGCTAATTTGGAACCTCAGGGGAAATTTAATAATTTACAATCGGTTACCGATGAGGTGAAAATGATGTTGGATCCCGATGCAGATCCTTATGCCGCTCCTGCGGAAACCGAAACAGAAGAAGTACCTGAAAAATTTGGAGCAAGTGATGTTACTGATCTTTCATGGGTGCAATTGATGAACGCTTATACCTGTACGGAATGTGGTAGATGTACTTCCGTTTGTCCGGCAAATCAAACCGG
>JAOZTG010000006.1:36215-48676 GCA_029939235.1 Flavobacteriaceae bacterium | reverse complement strand
TTACTATACTTTGGATATGGTTAATTCAACACCAGTTCTTTCTAAAAGCAATTAATCCTGATTAGTATGTTGATGCCCGTTGCAATTTTTGCAATGTACATTATGTTTGTCTTTATTTGAGTAATCTTTATGATGTGAAACCGGCGCAAAAGCTTCTAAAGTACCTTTGATCAGCTTCTCAACAGCTGTATCCGGATCTTTCTCTTTTATCACATATGCCGTAACATTTTGATTTGCCAGTCGATTTACTCCGCCACGTCCAATACTACCGGTAAGTAGTATGTCAACATCATACAGCACATTTTTAGGATTGACACTTTTATCTTCATGAAATGTGTATTTTAGAATTTCATTATCATGTAATTCCCAAACTTGTCTTGATGCAATTTTATTATTCTCAATTGCATAAATGAAATAATTTCTACATTCACCAGCATGCTTTGTTACCGTTTTTTTATTCTGTGAAGTTACTGCTACTATTGTTTTCATTGTGAGTATTTACACAAATTAAGTAATTTAATTAGTTGTAAATTGTAATATTGGTTACTGTTAACCGAATTATTTAACACAAGAAATCAAATACTATCATAACAGATTGAAATTT
Source organism: Flavobacteriaceae bacterium (assembly GCA_029939235.1). Lineage (GTDB taxonomy): Bacteria > Bacteroidota > Bacteroidia > Flavobacteriales > Flavobacteriaceae > Lutimonas. The sequence goes on along the minus strand of JAOZTG010000006.1, from coordinate 48,072 downwards.
AGGCAATAACAACAATTTTCTCCCTAGCAACAGATAGCCCAAATCTGGGTCCTGTTTGCTTTTGCTTCATTTATCTGCTTTGTTGCAAAACCCTTGAAATATTCTTATATATCTTAAGATTTTGACGCCTCGCATCTACACAAAGCAAAAAGCATGAATAATACGAGTTAGCTATTTGGCTATTAATAAAACCAAAAAAGATCCTTTGTATGTATACAAAGGATCTTTTTTTATGTAAAAATAGTTTTAAATATCTAAACTATTAAAAAGTTCTTTTAAATTAGGATTTGATGGGCGTGGAGCATTTTCATTTAGAATATTCCCTTCTTTATCGATTAAAATAAAGCGTGGAATTCCTCTAATACCATAGGCTTGAACAAAATCTGATTTCCAGTCTTTGTCGGCCATGATTTGAATTCCTCCAAGATTTTCATCCTTCACCATTTTTAACCATTTGTCTTTATTCTTCATCTCGTCAATTGACATACTAACAAAAGCAATATTTTTACCTTTGTATTCCTCATCTAATTTCTTTAAAAACGGAATCTCTCGTTTGCAAGGTCCACACCAGGTTGCCCATACATCTACATAAACATACTTTCCTTTTAAACTTTCCAATGAAACATTTTTCCCATTAGTATCAGGATAATTAAATGTAGGAGAAGGCTCGCCTTTTTTAATTTTGCCAGCATACTTTGATTGAGCTGCGTAATTATCATTATAATAATCTAAAAATTTCTTGTTTGATTCTGTTTCTTTTTCAAGAAATTCAGGATCAATATCATCTGCGTTTTTAAGCATATCGTCAAAATCATTTTTAATACCTTCCATCTTTACATCAAACTCTTCTTTTGGTAAAGTCAATAATGATTCAGCATTCATAAGTTTCTTATCAGTAACATACGCCATCTTTTTACCTAAATAATCATTGGTAGTAGAACCTTCACCACCATATTGAATAGATTTTGGAAATTCTTTTGCATCAAAGTTCAATGTTAGATCAAATCCATTTTTAAGGTAAATGGTAGATTGCTTTGAATTATAACTAATTCCGTGAAATCCATTTGTTACCTTCATAGTATCTTTAAAGGTTCCATCATCATTTACTGTAATATCTTTTTTGAAACTACGTCCCAAAATTGTAATTGTTTTTGCATCGGGATTACTTATTTTACCATGTATGGAAAAATAATCCTTAGGAGCTTCTTCTTTACATGAAAATAAAGTAATTGTTGCTAATAATACGATAAGTATTTTTTTCATAATTTTTAGTTTTTCCTAAAATTTACTTTAGGATCTTTAATTTAGATTAAATAAAATTTTTGCAAATATAAATTATTCAAAATTTATATTTTAGCAACATTTGTTAAACAAATTATAATGTTTTTTGGAATCAATTGATGTTTTTTGGTTATTTTTGGCGGCTTTTAAAAACTGTTTTAAAAACAAATAGTAACCATTAAATTAGAATACAAAATGAAAAAATTTTATCAGGAATTCAAAGACTTTGCTTTAAAGGGAAATATGATCGATATGGCTATAGGTATCATCATTGGAACAGCTTTTAACAGAGTAGTTAATGTGATTGTTAAGAATATTTTGATGCCACCTTTATCCATGCTTACCAATGAAGTATCATTATCTGATAAAAGAATTATTCTGCGTGAAGCATCAGAAAATGTTGAAGAAGTAGCTATTGGGTATGGTTTACTTATAGAAACTATGATTGATTTTTTTGTAGTGGCACTCACTATTTTTGTTATTGTAAAAGGGATGAATAATTTTAGACGAAAAGCAGAGGATGTAGATGATAAGGAAGTAGAAACTCCTAAAAATATTCAAATTCTATCAAATATTGAAAAGCTACTGGAAGAGCAAAATCAGGTATTAAAGAAAGTTTGATCCTTATTTTTTTTTAGTTTCCGGTAATGATTGAGAAATGTAGATTAGCTGGCACAATGAACACAAAACCTACTATGGGGTAATAACAGTATTCTGCCCAGTGGAATTTCATTTTTACATCTGGCACATAAACCAAAATTTTGATCATCTATATTTTGCAATGTAATTTTTAAACCTTTCAGTTTATTTTCAGCCTTGCGCAATGCGGCTTCATTGATAGTTTTATTATTTATGGCATCCATACGGCTTACTCTTCCAATGGCACAATCCGGTGCAATAGGGCTGGTTAATTCTTTTAGTTCAGTAATTGAACTTTTTGTCAGTTCAATTTCCTGTAGAATTTTCTTTTCAATTATTGCTTTTTCTTCTTTGGTTTTCAAGGTTGCAATTTTAGTTTCTGTTTATGGATAATAATTGACAAACTTATAAAAAAGGAATAGTTCTAAACAATACTTCGTTAAGTTTTTGTTTCTTATTATGTTGTCGTAATGCAAAGTTCTGCTTATAAGTATTTTGTTATACATTAAAACCGTATTGAATTATTTAGTAGAATTTATTTTATAGTAAACTGAATTTCCAATACCATCATGTAATTCTGTCTTCCAGTAATTCATCTGAATTTTCTCTAAAATATTTATAGAAGCGATATTGTCAACAGAAGCTCTTCCAATTATTTCTGTAAGTTTTAAAATATTAAATCCATGCTGCAAACAGGCTGTTGCTGATTCTGTAGCATAACCATTATTCCAGTATTTTTTAAAAAATCTAAACCCAATATCTACTTTTGAATCTTCATTTAATTTTAAACCGCACCAGCCAATAAACTCATTTGTGCTTTTTAAGATCACGGCCCATCTGCCGTATCCGTTTATTTGATAATCCCTGTAATTATTAAGGAACTCTTTTGCTTTTTTTATGGAAGAAAATGGTTTGTCACCAGTAAACTTTATTACATCAGGATCACAGTTAAGTTCCCACAATTTTTTAGAATCTTCTAATTCAAATTCTCTTAATATCAATCTTTTGGTCTCTATTATTTGTTTCATTTAAGATTATATAATTGAGTTATTTCGATTAGGATCGGCTGTAAAATGTTGGTAATTCCAGTTTAAATTTAACAACGATCAATCTTACGCCTATTACCATCAGGGTAGTGAAGATATAATTGATATCCTGATCGATTTGAAAATAATTCAAGATCAAAAAAGTGACAGAACCTATGATACAGGCTGTTGCATAGATTTCTTTATGGAATATCAAAGGGATCTCATTACTTAATGTATCCCGAATCACTCCACCAAAAGTTGCTGTTAACATGCCTAATGAGACAGAAATAATTGGATGGAAACCATTTTGCACCCCTAATTCAGTTCCTACGATGGTGAAAATTCCAAGTCCGATAGTGTCAAATAAAAAAAGTGATTTACTTAAATAGGCTATTTTTTTTCTTAAAAGTATAGCAAATACGACGGCGGCAAAAATCACATATACATAAGTAAGATCTCCCATCTAGGTAATGGGATTTCTGTCAATAAGCATATCTCTAAGTGTTCCTCCACCAACTGCTGTTACAAATGCAATGATAAAAACTCCGAAAGGATCCATTTTTTTATTCATGGCAAATAATGCTCCTGAAATTGCAAATGCAGCTGTTCCAAGTAGATCTAAAAAATGAAAAATTGTCATTATATTCTAAATTTTAATTATTCTTTAGCAAATTCTTTATAATGCTGATAGCGGTTAAAAATTTCAATAATATAATTATATGGTTCACTGCCTCTCACATATCCATATTTTACAACCGGATCATTATAAAATTTGGATTTAGACAGACTCAAAATATATTTATCAACTCCATCGTCCCAAACCAAAGGATTTCCTTTGTATTTTTTTGTAAGTCTTTGTGCATCCTGCACATGACCGTAGCCAGCATTGAACGATGCCATTGAAAATTTAATTCTTTGGATAGAATCAGGGATCTCCTCCCAGTTTTTATACATTCTTTTTAAATAAGTAATACCTGCCTTGATATTTTGCTCAGGATCATGCACATCTGTTACACCCAGACCTTTTGCAGTTGCAGGCATTAATTGCATTAAGCCAGAAGCACCTGTCCAGGCTTTACCATCTACTTTAAACCTGGATTCCTGATAAATTAAAGATTTTACTAAGCGCCAGTCCCATCCCAGGTTTGTAGTATATTTTTTTACCAGATCATCATATTGGCTAATTTTTCCGGTTGTTTCTGTATAAAATTCACTGCCTATTCTTTTATTGAACTGGCTTCTGTTTTTAAAATACTTGTTATAAATTATATTATAGGTTGCCGTTTTCTTTAATGATCGTAATTTTTCATTCATTATTGCCAGTAGCTCAGGTGAATTTTTACGAACTGCCCATGCAATTCTTTGTGACAGGCTTATTTGCGTATTAATGTCAATATCAGGATAATAGCCCTTATGTATTTCGGCAATATTGTTGTCAATAACAGTATATTTTATTTTGCCATCAGCTACCATTTTGATAATTTCTTCATCTGTAATTTCACCGGGAAGAACCTTGATATAGATGGTGTCACCTAATTCATTGGATAATTGAGATAATCGGGTGTAATAGGAAGTGTTTTTTCTTACAGATACAGTATCATGAATAAGATCAACAATATCAGTTGCTAATTTCTTCCTGATATTGTCACCTGAGATCTTTCTCCAGTTATCTGGTTTTTTTTGTATCAATGTCTGGTGAGTGATCAGGTATGGATCGGTAAAACTTACTTCTTCTTTTCTTTTTCCCATAATGGTATATCCCATGGCAATAATATCACCATCACCGCGGTTTAGCATAGGAATCACTGAATCAACATTTTTAGCTAAAACTATTTCCAGATCCACACCTATATTTTTAGCCAGCCGATGTAACATATCATATTCAAATCCCATAGCCTGACCTTTGTATAAAAAATATCCTGTTGGAGAAAAATTAGTTATTGCTCTTAAAACTCCTGATTCTTTAATCTTATCAAGGTCATATTCAATAGGTTGTGAAGTGAAAAAAGCAGAATCTTTGTTCTTGGCATTAGAATTAATCATTTTTGTTTTGTTACAACTTGTACTTAAAATACTTATGATAACAAATGACAAAAACCAAAAAACAGCATGTGAAGTATGAAATATTTTTAACATAAACAATTTATAAGCAAATATGATTTTAGGATATGCTTATTCAAATGTAGGTTAAAAATTTAGGAAATAAAAATTAGTCTATCTCTGTAAATTTATTCTTCCTTAATATAAAATGCTGCCAGACAATACTAAACGTATGAAAATATTTAGTTTGTTTGAAGGAGATATACTTTCTTTTTCTAAGCATTCTAGGCAAGTTCGTATAAAAACTAAAGTGTGCTTTTATGATCGACCAGGTATGAACCGGTCGTAATTCAATTAAAAATTTAACTCCGGCTATTCCGTCTAATATCAGTCTGAAAAATACTACAAAAAATACAAATCTTTTAGGAACATTTTTAACAATGGTAAATAAACTATTTCTAAAATTTAAAAAAGTTTTATGCGGGTTGGTTTCTTTTAATGTAGCTCCTCCAACATGATAAACAGTTGAAGCACCAACATATTGAATTTTATAGCCTTCATTTTGAATTCGCCAGCAAAGATCTATTTCTTCCTGATGGGCAAAATAATTTTCATCAAAACCATGTAAGTGATGGTAGGTCTTTGATCTGATAAAAAAACAGGCTCCTGTTGCCCAAAATATATCATAATTATCATCGTACTGCTGATGATCACTTTCAAGTTCCATAAAAATCCTCCCCTTACAATAAGGGTATCCCATAAAGTCAACAAAACCACCTGCTGCTCCGGCATACTCAAATTTAGATTTATCTTTAAAATCTAATAATTTAGGTTGAACAGCAACTGTATTTGGATTCTTTTTAAACTGATCAATAACAGGAGTGAGCCACCCGGAAGTAACTTCGATATCAGAATTTACCAATGCATAAACATCTGCATCAATATTTTGTAAGGCATCATTATATCCTTTTGCATATCCGCCATTCTTTTCGTTTTGAATGATTTTAACTTCAGGAAAATTGTTCTTTAAAAAATGGATAGAATCATCTGTTGAATTGTTATCTGCAACATAAATATCAGCTTCTTCATTACTGTATTTCACTACAGAAGGGAGAAATTTTTCAAGTAAGGATTTACCGTTCCAGTTTAATATTACAACAGCAACTTTCAAAATAGATTCTAATGATTGAAATTAAGTTTGCAAACTTAAAATAAATAGCTGTGTTTAAGCTATAATTTTATTTTTATTTATGGTAAGGAGGAATATCTTTTAAAAAGTGATATTTCTTTAACACATGATCAATTTTGCAGTAAAAATGCTGTAATCCATTGGTTACAATTAAATAATTGGCATTTAATTTTAAATTGTATCTGGCAATCTGGTCAAAAGCTTTTTGATCAATTTTTACCGACGGAGCTTTACATTCAACAATAATATCCGGATTTCCATTTTTATCAAAGATCAATATATCAGTTCTTTTAGATAAATTGTTCACATTCAATTGTTTTTCAATTGCAATAATTGATTTTGGATAATTCTTATTCTGAATTAAATATTGTGCGAAATTTTGACGAACCCATTCTTCAGGTGTTAAAACCACATATTTTTTTCTGAGTATATCAAAAATATAAAGCTTATTTTCCATACTTTTGAATTTGAAGGAAAAAGAGGGAAGGTTTAACTTTATCATGGTTTTATATTTGATCTTTTTAGACTTTAACCGGTTTTCAAATTTATAATTTAATTACAATAATTTCGCTAAAGCGGAGATTTTTTGTGTATGAACAGAATAAAGCAAATTGTTGATGATATCAATACAGGTAAAACCAAGCCCATTTATTTTTTAATGGGAGAGGAAGCCTATTATATTGATAAAATATCAGATTATATTGAAAACAATATATTAAGCGAAGAGGAAAAAGGCTTTAATCAGATGGTTTTATATGGAAGAGATGTAACAATTGATGATATTGTTGCTAATGCGAAAAGGTTTCCGATGATGGCAGAAAAACAAGTGGTTATTGTAAAAGAAGCCCAGGATCTTTCAAGAAGTATTGAAAATTTAGTTTCTTATGCCGAAGATCCACAACCTACAACTGTTTTGGTATTTTGTTATAAATATAAAAAACTGGATAAGCGTAAAAAACTATCAAAGATTATTTCGAAAAATGGATGCTTGTTTGAAAGTAAAAAATTGTATGATAACCAGGTAGGCGAATGGATCACATCCAATTTAAAAGGCAAAGGCTATAGCATTGAGCCAAAAGCCAGCCTAATGTTGCTGGAGTTTTTAGGAACATCTCTTTCAAAAATTGACAATGAACTTCAAAAACTGGCTTTGATCTTACCAAAAGGGACTACTATTACACCTTTGCATATTGAAGAAAATATAGGAATCAGTAAAGATTTTAATAATTTTGAATTGAGGAAAGCAGTAGGAGAGAAGAAGATCGTAAAAGCAAATCAAATTGCAAATTATTTCACTCAAAATCCTAAAAGCAACCCACTGATAATGACTGTTTCTTTATTGAATAGTTTTTTTACTCAATTATTGATGTATCACGGTTTAAAAGATAAAGGGAGAATCAATGTTGGAAAAGCATTAAAGATCAACCCATATTTTGTTAATGAATACCAAAGTGCTGCAAAAAATTATCCAATGCGTAAAGTTGCACAGGTTATTTCACTATTGCGTGAAGCGGATGTTAAAAGTAAAGGAGTAGGAGCATCTATGTCTCATGGAGATATTTTAAAAGAATTGCTATTCAAAATAATGCATTGATTTAATTCAAGTTTAAGGGAATAAAGTTGAAAGTATAAAACACCAAAATTCAAGAGGATTGATATCTTTAAAAGTGTAATTCTATCATTTTTTAATCCAAAGTAAATTTAAATATTTTTTCACATAAGATCAGTTTACATTGCCTTTAAGCTTAGATCCATATTTTTAACAGAATGTGTTAAAGCACCCGAAGAAATATAGTCAACACCACAATCAGCATATGCTCTTGCTGTTTGCAAAGTAATATTTCCCGAAGATTCTGTCTGACAAATATCTCCAATCAGTGCAACCGCTTTTACAGTATCTTTATAGTTGAAATTATCTATTAAAATTCGGTGAATTCCGTCGTGTTTTATTATTTTTTCTATTTCCTCCATACTTCTGGCTTCCACAATAATTTTCAGATCCAGGTTCTTTTCTTTCAAATAAGCCTTTGTTTTTTCTATTGCCAGATCAACACCTCCGGCAAAATCAATATGATTATCTTTTAACATAACCATATCATACAAAGCAAAACGGTGATTTTTACCACCACCAATCTTTACAGCCCATTTCTCAATGGCTCTTATTCCCGGTGTAGTTTTTCGCGTATCCAGTACTTTTGTTTTGGTTCCTTTTAAAACTTTGGCAAATTTTTTGGTTTTGCTGGAAATGGCACTCATGCGTTGCATGGCATTTAAAACCAAACGTTCGGCTTTTAATATGGATTGAGACCTTCCTGTTACAAAAAAGACAACATCTCCAATCCTAACCTTTTCTCCATCATTGATAAAAGTTTCTATTTTTAAATCATCATCTACTTCTTTGAAGATCATTTTTGCAAACTCTACTCCTGCAATAATTCCTTTTTCTTTCACCAAAAGTTTTGCCTGTCCCATAGCATCAACAGGAATACAAGCCAATGAGCTGTGGTCTCCTTCACCTATATCTTCCCGAATACCATTTTTTATAATAAGTTGTAGTTCTTTTTGAAATTGTTCTTTACTAATCATTTTGTTCTGGATTTAAATAAAAGCTTAAAAATAAAAAGTATTTATTTAAAAATATCTTTTTTATGTAATTTTATAATTATTGATTTACTTTTGATATTCAGATAATCTCCTTAAAAATGAAAATTAAACTTTTAGCAATTGGTAAAACAGATGATAAAAATTTACAAATTTTGATCTCTACCTATGAAAAAAGGTTAAAGCATTATATAAAGTTTGAATCTGAATTTATTCCTGATATAAAGAATGTTAAGAATTTATCGCAAAAGGAGCAAAAAGAAAAGGAAGGAGATTTGATCTTAAAGAAAATATCTCCAACAGATCAGATTATTTTGTTAGATGAAAAAGGTAAAGATTTTAGTTCCATGGAGTTTTCAAAATTTTTACAAAAGAAGATGAATTCAGGTGTCAAACAAATCGTTTTGGTAATTGGTGGACCTTATGGTTTTTCTGAAAAAGTTTATCAAAAAGCTATTGGAAAAGTCTCTTTGTCAAAAATGACATTTTCTCATCAAATGATACGCTTATTAGTGGTAGAGCAAATTTACCGGGCTTTTACCATATTAAAAAATGAACCCTATCATCACGAATAAGTATAAAGTTTAAAGTAAAAGGGATAAAGTTTAAATGATATAATAATTAGAAAATTATATGACAGGATTTTTTGCAATTTTAGATGATATAGCAACTTTGATGGATGACGTTTCTATCATGGCAAAAGTGGCTGCTAAAAAAACAGCAGGTGTATTAGGAGATGATCTTGCGGTTGGTGCAGAGAAGGCATCCAGTTTTAGATCTTCAAGAGAGTTGCCTGTACTTTGGGCCATTACCAAAGGTTCTTTTTTAAATAAGCTCATTATTTTACCTTTTGCATTTTTATTAACTGCTTTCGCTCCGCAATTTATTGTTCCAATTTTACTTATTGGTGGGGTATATCTTAGTTATGAAGGAGTTGAAAAAATTGTAGAAACTTTTTTTCATAAGAAAGAAGAGCATTTAGAATTTGTTGAAAACGAAACGGAAGAAGAAATCCTTAAAGTTGAAAAAGCAAAAATTAAATCAACTATCATAACCGATTTTATTTTGTCGGTTGAAATTATCATGATCGCTTTAGGTACTGTAACCGGTGAACCCCTTTTAGATCAAATTATTGTGGTAAGCATTATTGCTATCGCAGCAACCATAGGTGTTTATGGTATAGTTGCATTAATGGTTAGAATGGATGATACCGGATATAAACTGGTTAAAAAAGCAAGAAATAAACCTAGTTTTATCAAATCAGCGATGGTTGTAACTGGTAAAAGTTTGGTTTGGTCACTACCCAAACTGATTAAATTACTGGCTGTTGTTGGAACAATAGCAATGTTGTTAGTTGGAGGTGGTATGTTTGTCCATAATATTCATCAGATACATGATTTCTTCCATGCATTACCTGTGATGATTGCCGAAATTATCACGGGATTACTTGTTGGATTTATAGCCTTTTTAATTATGGAAGGATTTAAAAAGATAAAGAAAAGTTTTAAAAAATAAATTCGCATTTCCGTCAACTTATTTCATATCGATTCTAAAGGTTCTTTTTTTGTTTTCTTTACACAGTTATACTTCGTAAGCACACTTTAATAGTATAGTTTGCATTTCTTTTGAAGTTAGTCACTTTTAAGAATGTTATTTATTCAAATCAAAAATACTAAATAAGTACTAGGTTTTAAAGGAACAACCATAAATTAAAAACAGAATTCCTTTTTGAATGTTTGTAATACTTCTAACAAGGTACGTGCAGGAATATCAGTGAGTGCATTGATCTTTTTATTAGGCTTCACTTTTAATTCTCTCATTTTTAATTGCTGATTGATAAAAATCATTTCTAATTCGGGATAAATGCTTTTTAAAGTATCTGCAATATGATTGATGGATAAATTATCTTCTACCAGATCGTATATTCCCTGATCCAGATCACTAAAAATAAGTTTGGATAAAATATTGGCAGTTTTATCAATGTGAATAAAAGACCTGTATTGTTCGCCATCTCCTTCCACAGAAATCCTCTTTTTAAAATTGGAATCAAACATAAATTTATTGATCACAGAATCAAATCGCATACTTTTGCTATATCCATAAATATTTCCGCAACGGATAATATAAGCTTCTGTGTTTTTTGCCATTAACCTGTTTACATGTTCTTCACCCCGTAATTTAGATAACCCATAGAATGTTTTAGGATTTGGAATTGTATTTTCATCTACATCCTGGTGGGAGGCGCCGTAAACGGATGCACTACTTGTGTAAATGAATTGTTTAACGTTACTTTCTTCAATGGCATAGACCATTTCTGCTGTTCCCCAGTGGTTTATCTGTTCAAAAAAATGAGCATTTTGACTGGCAAAAGGTGTGGTTACTTTTGCTGCCAGATGATACACAACATCTATATCTTTTAATGTTTGTTTTAATAAACGGGTATCTAAAATATCTCCCTGAATAAATTTTATTTTATTACTGAGTTTAGACTGACCAATGAACAGATTGATATTTCCCCGACTTAAATTATCATAAATAATGATTTCTTTCACCAAAGGATTTTTTTCCAATTCGTATGTTAATTCTGTTCCAATATATCCGGCTCCACCGGTGATTAAAATATTCATATATATAAGTTTAAAGTAAAAAGTTTAAAGTGGAAAGTAAAAGAAACACTATTGATCAAATTGAGTTTTTCCATCTTATTTTGTTCTAGTTTTAGCTGTTATTGATCCAAGTATATTTTTTAACTCTTCAGATTTTTTAATAAGAACTCTTAATTCTACTGATTCATGATCAACGATAGCTTCTATAACACGCAACCAATAATTTGATTCCCTCATTTCTTTTAATGAAATAAAAACTTTGTTTGAGAAATCTGCTCTTGAACTGGCTCCTTGAGATTCTTCATAATTTGCACCTGATGATGTTGAACTTTTTATCAATTGATAATTTATGACTTTGAGTTCCGTATAATTTGGGAGAGTTCTAAGGAATTTAATTACTCTTACAGCAAATTCAAACAACCGTTTTGATAAATCATTTTCTTTCCTCATATCTTAATTTGATACTGAACTTT
>JAOZTG010000006.1:34156-36115 GCA_029939235.1 Flavobacteriaceae bacterium | reverse complement strand
GTTTTGTTTAAACCGGCCCACCTGCCTGATCGGTCATTTTCTGCATCAAATTTTTGAGTACATGGTTCACACCCAATACTTAAATATCCTTTTGCTTCCAGTGGATGTTTTGGCAAATTATATTTTTTAATATAATCAAAGATCATTTTATTATCCCAGTCCAATATAGGGTGGAAGCGTTTACAACTAAAAGCACCATCTTGCTCAATTTTCATATTCTTTCTATTGGCATTTTGATCGGCTCTAATTCCGTTGATCCAAACATCATACTCAGCTAAAACAGTTTCCATCGGTTGTGTTTTGTTGATAAAACAGCATCGATCAGGATCAGAAGTAAATAAAAAATGACCATGGCAATCTCTTTGATACATCCTTGATACGGAAGAGCTAATGTTAATTAAATTTAAACCTAATAAGTCTGTGATCTGATCTCTAAAAACAAGTGATTCCGGAAATAAAAAACCTGTATTGATAAAAAACACCGGAATAGAATTATCTATCTGGCTTATGATATGCAACAGAGGAATAGAATGTGTTTGAAAGGAAGATGTTAAAAAAAGCTTTAAATTTTCTTTTTTATAATTTTCTATATATTTGACAATTTTCTCGATGTTCATAAGGATACTCCATTTATGAGCCTGACAAAAATAATGTTTACAGTTTTTAAATCCTATATTTTTTAATTATTCTTACATTTGTTTTCAAATCAATTAATTAAATGGACTTAGTTTTTGCAACAAATAATAAAAACAAAGTAAAGGAGATCAAAGTTTTGTTACCACCATCTATAAAAATTCTTACTTTATCAGAAATTGGATGTGAAGAAGAAATAGAAGAAACGGAAAATACCATCGAAGGAAATGCCAAACTAAAAGCAAATTATATAACTGAAAAATATGGCTATGATTGTTTTGCAGATGATACCGGATTAGAAGTAGATGCATTGAATGGAGCTCCCGGTGTTTATTCTGCAAGGTATGCAGGTGAAAATGTGACTTATGAAGATAATGTGCAAAAAATGTTGCAAGAAATGAAAGGTAAAACTGACAGAAAATCACAATTCAGAACTACCATAGCACTTAATTTAAATGGTGAACAATATTTGTTTGAAGGAGTTTGCAGAGGAGAAATAACTACAGAAAAGTATGGAAATGATGGGTTTGGTTATGATCCTATATTCAAACCTGTCGGTTTTAAGCAGACTTTTGCAGAGATGGATTTAAACGAAAAGGGTAAAATTTCTCACCGAGGATTGGCTGTTCAAAAATTAATCCATTTTTTAAAAGAAAATCTTAAGTAAGACCATAATTTAGTATTTTGAACAACCAGCAACTGTCAAGTAATAATAAAAAGGTTACTTATCATCTCCTCCAATCATTTTAGAAACAATGCCTTTTTTGCTTGTAAATTCAGCAATAAGAATTCCGGTGAAATGCAGGATCAAAAAAGGAATGATATAATACAAAGTTAATTTGTGTATTTCTTCTGATAGATCATTTAAAAAATCCGGACCAAATTCCATGTATAATCCTGTAATTAAAGTGATTCCAAGAAAAATATAAAAAACTCTATAAACCCATAATTGAAATTTTTCTTGAGAGGTTTTAGGATCGTATAGGTTCTTATGTAGTGAGTTATAGAAAATTCTCAGGACAAAAATTACAGTAGTAACATAGCCAACGTAAATATGCCAGTCAAACATGGGTCTTCTTATTTCTTTGGCAATTTTGATCGCCTGTTCTTTGCTGATGCTGATATCAATGGAGGATAGTTTATCTGTTAAAATGGTAGCAACATGATTTTTCTCCATCCAGTTCAATCTTAAAAAAACGGTTAAAAGAATAAAAAGTATGGTAAAAGCCAAGACCCAGTGTAAAAAACGGTCGGTGAAAGAATGGGTTGTTTTCATCTTTTTAATATTTACTGTTAAACGTTAAAATAGTGTGATTTGTCCATCCT
>JAOZTG010000006.1:3993-34056 GCA_029939235.1 Flavobacteriaceae bacterium | reverse complement strand
GGAGCTTCTTTTGAGTTCTCGATTATCTCTTCATCAACCAATTCCACGTCATTCACCGAAGGAGCTTCATAGGGTAGAGGATCCAGTAAATTTATATCTTTTATTTTATCAGTAGAAAATTGATTTCCAAGTGCTTTAATACCTTTTATCGCGATGAATTCTTCAAAATTTAAAATTTCATTTTCCAGACTTCTTTTTGAGTAAACGATCTCTGCCATTGGGCGATATTCCAAAGCCACGATCTGTAATTTAGAGCTTGGATGATCGGTGATAAATTTTTCTTCTCTATCAGGATGTTCGATCATGAATCGTTTTACGTAATAGCGTTCTCGTTCTCCATCAAAATATACAACAGAAATTGGTTTATTAGGTTGCCATTTTTCTAAAATGATCATGTCATTACCAAAATGAGAGTTTAAATTAGGTATGATCGTCTTAACAATTCCTTTCTGGCTGATAATCAGCAATCTGTCATCTGCAGTAAATTCACCTATCAAATCTCCTCTTTCATCTACATTCAATCTTTGGACTGTTTCATCAAACCAAATTCTTCTTGGTTTTAAGGTAGAAATACCTTTTTCTTTCAATTCAATTCTTTTAATGGAAAACTTCGTAACCGTATTGCCCCGGCTGCCTCTTCCTTTAATTGCAAGATCGGCAAAATCAATTTCCCACTTTAGTTTTTTTGTACTACCTACAGCTCTTAAATTAATGGTAACAACTTCTGCTTCACCATTTGGATTTGCAGTAAAATACAGCACTTTTGAGTTCTTATATCCAGTAGTCAGATCATATTCTTTATCTCTGGTTATCGAGGTAACTGAAAATCTTTTCATAAAAGTAGAACCGGTTTTACCATCTTTATAGATCATATTATAAACCGTACGCTTATCTTTCTTTTTAAATACAGCTACATGGATAATGTTCTTACCAACAAATGTTTTACTATCCACTTTGGTAACGATCATTTTACCATCGTTTCTAAAAACGATAACATCATCAATATCAGAGCAATCACCAACAAATTCGTCTTTCCGTAAGGAAGTACCAATAAAACCTTCTACTCGGTTTACATAAAGTTTAGCATTTCGCATTACAACTTTGGTAGCAACAATATCTTCAAAAATCCTGATTTCAGTTTTCCTTTCTTTTCCTTTACCGTATTTTATTTTTAAATTTTTAAAATAATCAATTGTAAAATCAATAATGTGTTCTAAATGATCTTTGATCTTGGCAATTTTATCTTCTAAACCTTCAATAAATTGTTTTGCTTTATCAATATCAAATTTTGATATCTTTTTAATTTTTATTTCCGTCAGGCGGATGATATCATCTCTGGTAACAGCTCTTTTTAAATGCTTGATAAATGGTTTTAATCCCTTATCTATCGCAGCAATAACTCCTTCCCAGGTTTCTTCTTCTTCTATATCACGATAAATCCTGTTCTCAATAAAAATTCGTTCTAAGGATGAAAAATGCCATTGCTCTTCCAGTTCATTCAATTGAATTTCCAGTTCATCCCTTAGCAGATCAACTGTGTGATTGGTTGAATATCTTAAAACATCAGAAACTCCAATAAAAACAGGTTTATTTTCTTGAATGATGCAGCACAAAGGCGAAATGGACATTTCACAATTTGTAAAAGCGTAAAGTGCATCAATTGTTTTATCAGGAGATATTCCACCAGGTAAAAGAATTAATATTTCAACATCTTTTGCTGTATTATCTTCAATTCGTTTGATCTTGATCTTTCCTTTATCATTCGCTTTAATGATAGAATCTATCAGAGATGAAGTTGTTGAACCAAATGGAATTTCATTGATCACCAACGTAGATTTATCTTTTTGATATATTTTGGCGCGAACTCTTATTTTTCCACCCCTTTTCCCATCATTATAATTGGTCACATCAGCAATTCCTCCAGTTAAAAAATCGGGGACAATATGAAACGATCTTCCTTTTAAGATCTTGATGGAAGCATCTATCAATTCATTGAAGTTATGAGGTAAGATCTTAGTCGACAAGCCAACAGCAATACCTTCGGCTCCCTGAGCCAATAATAATGGAAATTTTACCGGAAGATCAATAGGTTCTTTTCTTCTTCCATCATAGGATGCCTGCCATTTAGTAGTTTTGGGATTAAAAATGACATCCAAGGCAAATTTGGATAATCTGGCCTCAATATAACGGGAGGCTGCCGCCCTGTCACCTGTTAAAATATTACCCCAGTTTCCCTGCATATCAATAAGCAGTTCTTTTTGACCTAACTGAACCATTGCATCTGCAATACTTGCATCTCCATGAGGGTGATATTGCATAGTATGACCTACTAAATTTGCAACTTTATTGTACCTTCCATCATCTAAATCTTTCATAGACTGCATGATACGTCTTTGTACAGGTTTAAAACCATCGTCAATTGCGGGTACTGCTCTTTCTAAAATAACATAGGATGCATAATCTAAAAACCAGTCCTTGTACATACCGGTTACTTTCGTAATAGTATCGTTATTCTGATTGAGATCTTGTTCTTTATTTTCGTTTTCTTCTTCCATCCATATTTCTTTTCAACAGAAAAGAGATTAATTTTTTGAAATATTTTTTTTAATTTTCTTCGATCAGATCCAATTCCACTTTTAGATTATTAATAATGAATTTTTGTCTGTCGGGTGTATTTTTCCCCATATAGAATTCAAGCAATTGATCGATCGAAATATCTTTATCCATCATTACCGGATCGAGTCGGATATTCTTACCAATAAAATGTACAAACTCATTTGGTGATATTTCACCTAATCCCTTGAATCGGGTTATCTCCGGTTTTCCTCTTAATTTTTTAATGGCATTTTGCTTTTCTTCATCAGAGTAGCAGTAAAAAGTTTCTTTTTTATCTCTTACCCTAAAAAGTGGTGTTTCCAATATGTATAAATGCCCTTCTTTTATCACTTCAGGAAAAAATTGCAGAAAAAAAGTGATCAATAATAATCGGATATGCATTCCATCCACATCGGCATCAGTAGCAATTACAACATTATTGTATCTTAAATTTTCTATGCCATCTTCAATATTCAATGCTGCCTGTAACAAATTGAATTCCTCATTTTCATAAACAATTTTCTTGCTTAACCCATATGAATTCAGTGGTTTGCCTTTTAAACTAAAGACTGCCTGTGTATTTACATTTCGCGATTTCGTAATGGAACCACTTGCAGAATCACCCTCAGTAATAAATAAAGAACTATCTAATCGACTGTCTTTTTTCATTTCGTTCAAATGTACTCTGCAATCGCGCAATTTTTTATTGTGTAAACTTGCTTTCTTAGCACGATCACGTGCAATTTTTCGAATACCGGATAATTCTTTTCGTTCTTTTTCTGCCTGTAGGATCTTACGCTGTATCTTTTCTGCTGTTTCCGGATTTCTATGTAAATAATTATCCAATCTGCGTTTAACAAAATCATTGATAAAAGTTCGGACGGTAGGTAATCCGCCACCCATTTCGGTAGAGCCGAGTTTTGTTTTGGTCTGACTCTCAAAAATAGGCTCCATCACCTTGATACTGATGGCAGAGACAATGGATTTTCGAATATCGGATGCATCGTAATTCTTACCAAAATAATCTCGAATTGTTTTAACAACAGATTCTCTAAAAGCATTTTGGTGTGTACCTCCCTGGGTGGTATGTTGACCATTTACAAAAGAATGAAACTCTTCACTATATTGTGATTTACTGTAAGTTAAGGCAATTTCAATATCGTCTTCCATCAAATGAATAATAGGAAAAAGTTTAGATTCTTCTGCAATATTCTCTTCTAAAAGATCTTTTAGTCCATTTTCTGATTTAAATTTTTTACCATTAAATAGGATGGTCAGGCCAGTATTTAAATACACATAGTTCTTGATCATTTTCTCTACATATTCACTTCTGAATTTGTAATGAGAAAAAATATCCAGATCGGGTGTAAAGGAGACTTTTGTGCCTTTTCTTAAACCAGATTGTTCTTCGGGAGCATCATTTACCAACACTCCTTTTTTAAATTCGGCAATTTTAGATTTGTTATCTCTAATGGATTGCACCTTAAAATAGGAGGAAAGTGCATTAACAGCCTTCGTACCTACACCATTTAAACCAACAGATTTTTTAAATGCTTTTGAATCATATTTACCACCTGTATTCATTTTAGAAACTACGTCCACCACTTTCCCTAAAGGAATTCCTCTTCCATAATCACGAATTGAAACCTGATCACTTTTAACAGCTATTTCAATGGTTTTACCGGCTCCCATCACATATTCATCAATGGAATTATCCAAAACTTCTTTGATTAAAATATAAATTCCATCATCAGGAGCAGAACCATCACCAAGTTTTCCAATGTACATGCCCGGCCGCATGCGAATGTGTTCTTTCCAATCTAGTGAGCGTATATTATCTTCTGTATATGTAGTTTCTTTTGCCATTAAATATTTGGGTTATGCAGCGATGCTAAAGTAGTGATTAAGGTCAAAAAATAAAAAATAAGATTAAGATTTTATTAACACAATAGTTAAATAAGTAATTCTTGGTTTTTATTTGTTATTTTTACAATATCAAATTACATGATATGATAAAAAAACAAATACCTAATTTATTCACTTTGTTAAATTTATTATCAGGAATTATTGCCGTAATGATGGCATTGACTGATAAATTAGTAGAAGCCGCTTTTTTTGTTTTTTTAGGAATATTCTTTGATTTTTTTGATGGTTTTTTTGCCAGAAAATTCAATGTACAAGGAGAATTAGGAAAACAACTGGATTCGTTGGCAGATGTGGTTACCTCAGGAGTAGCGCCGGGATTGGTAATGTTTCAATTAATTTTGTTTTCAGTCAAGCAACAATGGTTTATGGAATTGTCTTATGCAAATATGAACTCATGGCAAGATTATTCTGATACCTTTTATTATTTTATACCTTTTATTGGTTTACTAATACCTTTGGCTTCTGCCTACAGGTTGGCAAATTTCAATATTGATGAGCGTCAAACAAGTTCATTTATTGGATTACCAACACCGGCATTGGCAATTTTTGTTTTATCCCTCCCTTTAATATTACAATATTCGAATCAGCAATTTTTTATTGACCTTATCCTTAATAAATATGTTTTAATTATAATTACTCTATTAGGAAGTTATTTGCTAAACGCTGAAATTCCATTATTTTCATTAAAATTTAAAAATTACAGCTGGGGCGAAAATAAGGTTAAATACATATTTCTTATTCTAACTTTGATACTTCTTATTTCGTTAAAAACGGTTGCTATTCCTTTAGTGATCATTTTATATGTAAGCATGTCAATTATTGATAATAGCTTGAGTAAAAACAAATCTAAAGACTTTTAATAAGCTTTAGTACAGCACATTAAATTGTTTTACTTTATTTTATTGTTCTTAATATTTGATATAATTACGATCGAATATTAAAATTATTTCTATTATAAAGACAATTTTATCAGTTTTTTGCAGTTATTGAATTATTATATATCGATGATATAAAATCTTCTCCCTGTTTTATCATTATTTAATTTTAACATTTTTGTTTTAAAATTTAATTGTATGAAAACAGTTTTTCAAAGAGTTTCTTCAACATATTTTTTACTTTTTATTTTGCTTAGTTCACTTATCGGCTATGCACAAACCACTACACCTTTTGTTAAAAGATTTGAAACAACCGGTATCAATGGGGATCTTACTATTATTGGTAATTCCATTTTAGGGGATAGTCCGGATACGCCATACAATGGAGATACACAAAATAACTATATCAACATGGTCTTTGTTGATATTGACGGAAATGCAAATACATTTAATTCAAGTTCTGCTAATTTTACTACAAATTCGTGTAACAGGGTAGTTTATGCAGGTTTATATTGGGGAGCTGTTTCGGCACCAATAAGTTTGGAACCGGAAAAGGTGAAATTTAAAATCCCAAGTGCGGGATATCAGGATGTTACTGCAGATCTTACCATTGATATGATCTATTATAAGGATGTAACAGATATTGTTACAGCCAGTAATAGTGTATCTGGTGATTATTATGTTGCAAATATAAGTTCCTCTGAAGGAAGAAGTTCAGCAGCAGGCTGGTCATTGGTGATTGTTTATGAAGATGCTACGGAATCAAGAAAGTATATTTCTACTTTTGATGGTTTTTCAGCAGTTAGGGATGCACCTTATGATAGGGTAGATTTTAAATATTCAGGATTTGTTACACCACCATCAGGTGCTGTTGAAGGTAGAGTAGGAGTAGCTGCATTAGAAGGAGATTTGGGTTGGTATGGTGATCAAATGTTGTTTAAAGCAGATGCAAATACAAGTTTTACTGCCTTGCACGATGCTGAAAATGAAGAAAATAATTTTTTTAATAGCAAGATTACTGAAAATGGTGCACAGGTTACGAATCGTAATTTAAATAGTACTAATACCCTTGGATGGGACCAAAAACTATTAAACCTTTCTGATCTTAATCCCGGGAACAGTTTGATAGGGAATAATGAAACAGGTGCAACCGTTAGAGTTACAAATACTGCGGGTGGTGACTGGATCTATACTTTTTTAAATACTTTTTCAATTAATATTATAGAACCGGTTTTACAGGTTATTACCAGTGTTGAAGATACATCTGGTAATCCAATTACACATAATTCACCGGTACCATTAGGATCAACAGTTTGGTATAATATTAAATTTCAAAATATTGGAACGGATAATGCACAAAATACTTATATAATAAATAACTTACCCATCAATGTTACTTTAGATGAAAGCAGTATTATTCTTCCTTCAGGAGTTACCTATAGTTATAATAATGTAACCAGAGAATTAAGATTTGATATTGATAATTCACTGGTTGAGAAAAAATCTGTATCCAGTTCACATAATATTCGTTATCAGGTAACTGCCTCTGAGAATTGTTTTGATTATTCCGATGCCTGTACAAATTTACTGGAAAACAGTATTACTTCTTATTACGATGGTGAAACTTCCGGTGATAATATTTCCGGTCAGCCAGGTTTAAATGGAATCAATGGTTGCGGATTGGGAAGTGTAGGTTCTATGGATCTTTTTGTGGATACCAGCTCGTGTTCTTTTGATAGTGAATTGTTCTTTTGCAATAATACATTGACATTTGAAGGTGATGATGGCTATGATACTTATATATGGACAGATGAAGCAGGAAGTGTTATTAGCAATACAAAAGAAGTAACGGTAACAGGTGCAGGAATTTATGTAGCTACACAAACAAGAACAGGTTGTACGAAAACGATAAGAACTGTTACAGTAAACGGTTTGGATGTTACCATTACACCAAGTGATGTTTTATGTAAAGATGCTATCAACGGACAAGTAGAAATTACTATAAATGAAACTTCCAACGCTTATAGTTATGAACTTTATAAAGGAGCTAGTTTAATTGATTCTAAAAATAATATCACAAGTAATACACATACATTTACAAACCTGGATATTGGTAATTATAAGGTAAAATCTATCAATGCAGATGGCTGTTTTGATGAATCAACCTTTTCTATTGCACAGCCAACTTTATTACAGGCTTCTTCGGTTAAATTATTTAATGTTACCACTTGTAACGGAGCAGTTTTAAACGGTAGTGTTCAGGCTTCAGCATCAGGAGGAATTCCGCCATATGAGTTTAGTATTGATGGGGGAAATAACTATCAGGTAGAAGATACTTTCTCAGTTGCAACTGAAAAAACCTATGAAATTTTAGTGAAAGATGCCAATGGTTGTATCAAACCAACAAATATTGTTGTAGGTTTTGACCCTGAAATTATTTATGAGATCACCAAAGAAGATGTTATCTGTGTTGGTGACTCCGATGGAAGAATAAGTGTTAATCTCACAAACGATCAGGGTTATAAGGTAACCTATAGTATGGATGGTACAAATTACCAAACCAGCTCTAATTTTAACGGTTTGGCCAAAGGAACTTATGAATTATGGGTGAAAAAGGATAATGGTTTCAATGTTTGTGAAACTATGAATACAATTGAAATAGATCAACTTATCTATTTACAACTAACAGCAGAAACTGATTTTACCTGTGAAGGAGCAAGCAATATTGTTATTGCCCAGGTGGATCCTATCTATCAAGATGATGTTACTTTTTATTTGGATGGAGCCAATGGTAATAGTTCGGGCATTTTTGAAAATGTCACCAAAGGAACTCAT
The DNA here is from genome assembly GCA_029939235.1 of Flavobacteriaceae bacterium. Lineage (GTDB taxonomy): Bacteria > Bacteroidota > Bacteroidia > Flavobacteriales > Flavobacteriaceae > Lutimonas. Next base: position 25,825 of record JAOZTG010000006.1, on the reverse strand, counting down.
ATGGTTACAGTTAAACATAATGAATACGGTTGTAGTGATACACCTGTTGAAGTAACAATACAAGAGTATATTCCAATATCCTTTCGAGTTGATAATACGTATATCAATGAATATACGATCAATGCAAGTGGTGGAGAACCAGGATATGAATATAGTATGAATTCTATGGATGATTTTGGTTCGGATAATGTATTTCACATTAGAAAAACAGGTGATTACACTTTCTATGTAAAAGATCAAAGAGGTTGTGTGGAGGAAATTACCATGTTCATTGAATTTTTAGATATTGAAATTCCTGATTTCTTTACTCCGGAAGGAGATGGAATCAATGATACCTGGTATCCAATTAATATAGAACCTTATCCAAATATTACGGTGCAAATATTTGACAGATATCAACGGCTGATTGGCAGTTATAAGGGGTTGCAACATTCCTGGGATGGGAATTATAAGGGCAAACCTTTACCAAGTGGAGATTACTGGTATTTTATTAGACTTAATGAAAATGCAGATAATCGTGAGTACAAAGGAAATTTCAGTTTAGTTAGATAATAAAGATACCGATGAAAAAAATAATTGTTATAATAATATTATTAGTTGCCGGATTTAAAAGCTATTCTCAGGAATTTAAACTTGCACCTTATACGCAGTATTTAGTTGAAAATCCATTTATTATTTCACCAGCATATGCTGGTGAAGGAGCAATGAACAGATTACGCTTTAGCGGAGTTTTTCAATGGGCTGGATTAAAAGATGCACCCAACACGCAAACCTTATCCTATGACACACATGTATTCGAAAACTCAGGTACAGGAATTGTTTTGTACAGAGATAAAAACGGTAATACATCGCAAACAGGAGGGCAGTTAACATTTGCACATCATTTAACTATCAATGAATCGAACGGACAGTATATTTCATTTGGTTTATCGTATAAATTTACCCAATTCAAAATTGATGTATCTGGTTTTGAATCGGTAGGAGATTACAATCCTAATGATGACCCAAATATAGGTGCTGATATTTCTAATTTCAATTCAAATTTTGATGCAGCATTTTTATACAGATTAGGAAGATTTCACTTTAGTTTTAATGCAGCTAATATATTGAATAAGAGTGTAAAAGCTTTTGATGATAGTGAGCCCAAAAAACTGCGTAATTATTATGTTTATACAGGTTATGTTTTTGATATTCAAGATGGAGAATACGAGATTGAACCATCTGTTTATTTCAAACTGTTTGAAAGTGATAGCAGATCCATTACTGATATAAATGTAAAAGCTAAAAAAATAACCGATGATGGATATTACTGGGCTGGATTTAGTACAAGATTTATAAATGATCAAAGTTTTGAGCCTTTGGCAATAGTACCAATGCTGGGTCTAAAAAAGCAAGATTTTTATGTAGGTTATGCATTTCAATACAATATAAATGATGCAATTGAGTTAAATCATGGAGGTACTCATTTACTTACTCTTGGCTATGATTTCGAAACTTCAAAAGCAACAAGATGGTAATTGATAAAACTTAAACATTATGAAAAAGATAAAAATGGTATTATATTTGCTTTTATTGGTTATATTGAGTTTTTCAACGTATGGATAAATTTAATAGAGAATAATTAATAACTTAAATAAAAAAAAATGAGAAAGATATATATTTTAATAACAGTATTTTTTTTAGCAGCTTTTGGAATGCAGGATATGCAAGCCCAAACAAAGCAGGAAAAAGTATATAAAACCACAAAAGCAAAAACCCCCGAAGCTGTAAAAAAATCCTTAAAAGATTATGCCGATTATAATATTTCTAACGATGTAACGTTTACTAAAAAGGGGAGTGAAAATATTTATAAGTTCAAAGTGCAAAAAGGTAACTGGTCTCACTTTTTATTGATCAACGAAAAAGGAAAGATTGTTGGAATAGAAACAGGTGAGCACAGTAATTAAAGTATCTGACGAAAATTTTCATAAAATTTTCAGATTTGTTTGTATGCCTTATTAGTTAACGCTAATAAGGCTTTTTTTATGAATGTAACTCTATTTTGAAAAGTCTAAAATGCGCCTGTCTGGAATTGTTTCCGCTCAAGCGGGATCTCCATTAATTTCCCTGAATTTAAAGTCGATTCAAATTATTGAATTAAAGATTTCCCATGTGGTTTAATACCTTTTATATCTTCAATTTCTTTTTGACTTCTTTTAATTCAAAACTTTCTCCTAAATACACTTTTCTTACCATTTCATCATCTGCCAATTCTTTGGGTGTCCCTTCTTTTAAAATACCACCCTCAAACATTAAGTAAGTTTTGTCAGTTATTGCCAATGTGGCATGCACATCATGATCGGTAATCAATATGCCAATATTTCTATCTTTTAAATGTGCAACAATATTTTGTATATCTTCTACAGCAATGGGATCAACTCCTGCAAAAGGCTCATCTAAAAGAATGAATTTTGGATCAGAAGCTAAAGCTCTGGCAATTTCAGTTCGCCTGCGTTCTCCTCCCGATAAAAGATCACCACGATTCTTGCGAACATGATCCAAACCAAATTCTTCAATTAAAGATTCCAGTTTCTCTTTTTGTTCCTTTTTTGAAAGATCCGTAAACTGCAGGATGGACATGATATTATCTTCAACAGATAGTTTTCTAAAAACAGATGCTTCCTGTGCAAGATAACCAATACCTTTTTGGGCACGTTTGTACATAGAATCATGTGTAATATTTTCATCATCTAAAAATATTTCACCTTCATTTGGTTTGATCATTCCAACGATCATATAAAAAGAAGTTGTTTTTCCTGCTCCATTAGGACCTAAAAGCCCGATGATCTCACCCTGTTCCACCTGTAATGAAATTCCCTTAACAACTTTTCTGCTGCCATACATTTTCATTATATTCTCTGCTCTTAAAATCATGTTTATTGTTATTTATCAATTTTTAATCATTAATATTAGTTCTTTTCTTTTTTTTGGTGGTTGGTTTATCAGTTTTTTTGAATTCTTTTTCCTTTTTCTTTTTCTCATTTTTAATGATTCGAGCAGATATTCTGATGCTAACTTCGTATAAAGTAACCATAGGTATTGCAACAATGATCTGACTGATAATATCTGGCGGAGTTATCACAGCAGCTAAGATCAACACTAATACAAGTGCATACTTTCTGTATTCTTTTAAAAATTCAGGAGTTACCAATCCCATTTTTGTTAGGAAATAGATTACAATTGGTAATTCAAAAATAAAACCTGACGACAGACAAGAAGCTTTTAACAGACCTGTATAAGAGCTAAGGTCAAAGTTGTTTTTTACTTCATCTGCTACACGATAACTACCTAAGAAATTAATAGATAGAGGTGTTATCACATAATATCCAAATAAAATACCTAAAAAAAATAAAAAGGAAGTGATAATGATAAAACTTCTTGCATTTTTCTTCTCGGTATCATATAATGCTGGTTTGATAAATTTCCAAACTTCCCAAACAATAAATGGAAAGGCTGCAATAAATCCAAAAACAATGGATGTCCAGATATGTGCAGAAAATTGTCCTGCCATGGTTCTGCTCTGTACAATAAAGGGGATCTCATCAATACATAGACCATTGGTTCCAAAACTTTGTGATACAGAACACAAAAAGCGATAGGTAACAAACGATGGGTCTTTTGGAGCCAGCAAAATAGAGTTAAATATAAAATCCTTCATTATAAAGGCAATAATACCACCTGCAAATACTGCTAATGCCGATCTTACGAGGGTCCACCTTAAAACTTCAAGGTGGTTTAAAAACGACATTTCATTTTTTTGTTTACTCATATTTTTTTATCCTTTTAGGAAGAACAATTTTATAAATTTATATTTTGTTTTAAGCCTTAAATAATACCTTCTTTTATTAGGTCATGAAAATGAACAACACCAATATATTTATCATTTTTTGTAACCAGGATCTGGGTAATATCCTTTTTCTTCATTATATCTAAAGCCTTAATGGCCATTGTTTCAGCATCAATTATTATTGGATTTTTACCCATGATATCTTTTGCTGTCAATTTTTGGATATCATTGTTATTTTCCAACATTCTTCTAATATCACCATCAGTAATGATTCCAATAATTTGACCATTATCTACTACTGCTGTAGTACCCAATCGTTTTTTTGAAATTTCAATAATTACTTCTTTTACAGAAGTGTTCATTTGTACGGAAGGTACTTCATTTGACTCTGCTAATTCATTTACTCTCAAATAAAGTTTTTTACCCAATGCACCTCCTGGATGGTACTTAGCAAAATCTTTACTCGAAAAATCATTTAGATCTAACAAACAGATTGCCAGGGCATCTCCAATAACCAATTGAGCAGTTGTACTGCTGGTAGGCGCCAGATTATTAGGGCAGGCTTCTTTTTCAACATAAGAGTTTAAAACAAAATCGGCATTTTTGCCTAAAAAAGAATCTTTATTACCTGTGATTGCAGCGATTTTATTTCCATAATTCCTAATAAGAGGAACTAAAACTTTTATTTCGGGAGTATTACCACTTTTAGAGATGCAAATAACAAAATCATCTTTTTGGATATTTCCAAGATCACCATGTATTGCATCTGCAGCATGCATAAAAATAGCCGGAGTTCCTGTTGAATTTAATGTTGCTACTATCTTTTTTGCAATATTTGCACTTTTGCCAATTCCGGTAACGATAACCCTTCCGTCAATGTTTAAAATAGTTTTTACTGCATTTTCAAAATCACTATCCAATAAATTAACTAAATTACGAATTGCATCAGATTCAATTAAAATAGTGCTTTTAGCAGTTTTTAATATGTTTTTAGCGTAATTCAAAATAATAATTTTTAAAAATTCAAAATATTACATTATATTTATAGGGCAATTACAATTTTATTAAAACAATAATAAATACAATTGTAATGTAATACTACAGAGATAATGTATTTCTGCAAAAATATTTAAATTTAGATAAATAAGAGGATGAAAGTGACAAAAATTGACTTTAATTCAGAATTAAAAAAACATTTTGGTTTTAGTAAATTTAAAGGATTACAAAAAGAAGCAATTGAAAGCCTGGTTGAAAAGAATAATACTTTTGTTGTAATGCCAACTGGTGGAGGTAAATCATTAATTTATCAGCTGCCTGCCCTTGTTTTAGAAGGCACTGCTATTGTGGTGTCACCTTTGATCGCATTGATGAAAAATCAGGTGGATTCCTTAAGAGGTATTTCAACAGAATATGGTATTGCACATGTATTAAACTCTTCCTTAAACAAAGGAGAGATAGCCCAGGTTAAAAGTGATATTGAAAATGGAATTACAAAATTACTTTATGTAGCTCCCGAATCTTTAACAAAGGAAGAATATATTGAGTTTTTACAAAAGCAGAAAATTTCATTTATAGCGATTGATGAGGCACATTGTATCTCGGAATGGGGGCATGATTTCAGACCCGACTATAGAAATTTAAAAAATATCATTCAAAAAATAGGAGATTTACCAATTATTGGTCTGACAGCTACTGCTACTGAAAAAGTACAGGAAGATATTTTAAAGAACTTAGGTATGTCAGATGCCAATACCTTTAAAGAATCATTTAACAGGCCAAATTTGTTTTATGAAGTGCGACCAAAAACAGCAAACGTTGAAAAAGATATCATACGGTTTGTTCGTAATTATGAAGGAAAATCTGGTATTATTTATTGCTTAAGTCGAAAAAAAGTAGAAGAAATTGCCCAGGTTTTACAGGTGAACGGAATTAAAGCTGTACCGTATCATGCCGGTTTAGTTGCAAAAACCAGAGCAAAACACCAGGATATGTTCCTGATGGAAGATATTGATGTGGTAGTTGCTACAATTGCTTTTGGAATGGGGATCGATAAACCTGATGTTCGGTTTGTAATTCATCATGATATTCCTAAGAGTTTAGAGAGTTATTATCAGGAAACCGGTAGAGCAGGAAGAGATGGAGGAGAAGGTTATTGTCTGGCTTTTTATGCCTATAAAGATATTGAAAAACTCGAGAAATTCTTATCGAATAAACCAATAGCAGAGCAGGAAATTGGTAATGCTTTATTGCAGGAAGTTGTCGCTTACGCAGAAACATCCGTTTCACGACGAAAATTTTTATTACACTATTTTGGTGAAGAATTCGATGAAGTGAATGGAGATGGTGCTGATTTGGATGATAATGTTAGAAATCCGAAAAAGAAAGCAGAAGCAAAAGATAATGTTCAAAAACTTTTAAAGGTTGTTAGAGATACGAAAGAAGAATATCGATCAAAAGAAATAATCAACACACTGATAGGTAAAGAAAATGCCTTACTGATATCGCATAAAACGAATAAACAAAATTATTTTGGTATAGGTAAAGACAAAGATGATAAGTACTGGATGGCTTTGATTCGGCAGGTTTTTGTTACAAATTTATTATATAAAGAAATTGAACAATACGGAGTTTTAAAGCTGAGTCCTGAAGGGTTGGATTTTATTGATAACCCAACATCTTTTATGATGACGGAGGATCATATTTATGCAGAGGATGATGATTCAAATATCATAACCAATGCAAAAGGATCGGGTGGTGGAACAGATGAAGTTTTAATGAAAATGCTTAAAGATCTTCGGAAAAGTGTTGGAAAAAAATTAGGAGTCCCACCTTTTGTAGTTTTTCAGGATCCTTCTCTTGAAGATATGACATTGAAATATCCTGTTGATATCAAAGAAATGGCTAATGTGCATGGAGTTGGTGATGGCAAGGCCAGAAAATATGGAAAACCTTTTGCAGAATTGATTGCAAAATATGTTGAAGAAAATGATATTACACGCCCGGATGATCTAATTGTTAAAAGTACAGGAGTTAATTCGGGGTTAAAACTTTATATTATTCAAAATACCGATAAAAAATTACCATTGATCGATATAGCCAAATCAAAAGGCCTTGAAATGGAAGATCTGATCAAAGAAATGGAAAGGATTGTTTATTCGGGTACTAAGATCAATATCAAATATTGTATTGATAATGTATTGGATGAAGATCAACAAGAAGAAATTCATGATTATTTTATGGAAGCTGAAAACGATCAGATCCAAATGGCATTAGATGAATTTGACGGTGATTATGATGATGAAGAACTTCGGTTGATGCGAATTCAATTTATTAGTGAAGTGGCTAATTGATGGGAGTTTATATTTCTTATAAATAATCCAATGAGGTGTTTATATAAGATAAGAACTAATAAAAGCAATTGCAAATCCAATAATAATTGCAATAAACTTTTTAAAATTAAATTGATGATTTTCAGAGCTTTCAAATAAGATTGCTGTTGAAATATGTAGGAATATCCCGATGACCAAAGCATTTATTTCTGTTTGATACTGTTTTAGTACAGTTAGATCTTGTGCAACCCAACTTCCTAATGGAGTCATTAAAGCAAACAAACTTAAAAACAAAGCTACTTTTGGCAAAGACAGATTTGAATTCTTAAAAAAGACAGCAAGAATAATTGCAATGGGAACTTTATGAATGATAATAGCCCAAAGCAGACCTTGATTTTTTTCAATTCCTAAGGGTACACCTTCTAAAAAAGCATGAATACTCAAACTTACAAATAACAGCCATGGAACATGATTTCCGAGGTCGTGTGCGTGAACATGACCATGCTCGGCTCCTTTAGATAAATATTCAAGTACCGTTTGAACAACGATTCCTAATAATATAAAAAGACCAATATTCTTTTGTTGTGATTCAAATACTTCAGGTAAAAGATGTAAAACCGTAATGGAGAGTAAATATGCACCACTAAAAGATAAAAATATTTGAATTGCTTTTTTTTGAGGAGCAATAAATTTTGCAATTAAAACTCCAATTACAACTGCAAGTATAAGTGCTATATATATCATTCTAAAATCAAAATTAATCTTTCGGATAAATCTTTATCAAAAGTATCCAGATTATAATTTCCAAAAGTATTACTTATTTTTAATCCAGCTTTCATAGCAAATTCTTCCATTTTATTTAGATCAAGACATTGTAATTTTTCTAAAAAATGGTGCTCTTTTTGATCTGCTTCAAAATAAATATCCTTTATCAAAATATTATTTTTAACATACTTATGAATATTGAAAGTAATTCCGTTTTTAATTATCTCTTGTCTTTCTTCCAATTCGTTCAGGGTTTTTGTAATATTTAAAAAATCAATTACAATATAACCATTTTTATAAATAGCATTCTTAAAATTCTTTAAAACGATAATATTACTTTCTTCCTTCTCAAAATATCCAAAACTTGTAAATAAATTAAATATGGCATGGTATTTTCTCAATAATGGATCTCTCATATCATGAGAAGTAAACTTTAAAGACTTATTCTCAAACTTTTTAGCAGCCTGAATGCTGTTGATTGAAAGATCAGACCCTACAACATCAAATCCCCGGGTATTTAAAAAAAGAGCATGTCGGCCTTTTCCACAGGGGAGATCTAATATTTTGTCTCCTTTTTGGAGATGTAAAAATGAAATAAGGTTCTTCATAAAATATTTGGCCTCTTTCTCATCTCTGTGATCGTATAGTAAATGGTAATAAGTTGTGTCAAACCAATTGACAAACCATTCTGGTTTATTTTCCATATAAAAAGATTGCGGCAAAAATAATTAATAGCAACTAAATAAAAGAATTTGCAATGAGATATTTTATAGCTTAAGAGTTTAATGTATTTTTGCTAAATGGATGGAAATTTTAAAATGCTTGCTAAATCCTTGTTTGGATTTGAATCGGTTTTGGCCAAAGAACTTCGAAAATTAGGAGCTCAAGATGTTAGAGAAGGAGTTAGAAATGTTACATTTAAAGGAGACAAGGGCTTTATGTATAAAGCCAATCTTGCTTTGAGAACAGCAATCAGAATTTTGGTTCCTGTACATAGTTTTACTTTGTATAATGAAGATGATCTTTATGATAACTTAAAAAATATTCAATGGGAAAAATATTTTGATGTAGATGAAACATTTGCTATTAATTCAGCTGTCCATTCTGATAATTTTACCAATTCACATTATGTATCTTTAAAAAGTAAAGATGCCATTGTTGATTATTTCAGACAAAAATATCATAAAAGACCCAGTATTGACATCAAACATCCCGATGTATTATTCAATATTCATATTCAAAAAAATACTTGTACGGTTTCATTGGATAGTTCCGGATCTTCCTTACATAAAAGAGGTTATAAGACCGATACAAATATAGCTCCGATCAATGAGGTTTTAGCTGCGGGTTTGGTTCTCCTTTCTGGATATGATGGAAGTCAGCACTTTATTGATCCGATGTGCGGTAGTGGTACCATATTAATTGAAGCAGCAATGATCGCTAATAATATTCCGGTAAATATTAACCGACCGGAATTTGCATTTGAAAAATGGAAAGATTTTGATGAAGATCTTTTTGATAAAATTCACGATTCATTATTGAAAAAAGTTACAAATTCTGATAAAAAAATAATTGGCTATGATAAAGCGCCCTCTGCAATAAGAAAAGCACAGGAAAATGTTCAAAATGCGTCTTTAGAAGAATTTATCACAATTGAACGTCAGAATTTCTTTGAATCAGAAAAATCATTAGAAGGCAAAACGCTGCTTGTATTTAATCCTCCTTATGGTGAAAGACTTGAAATTAATGTTCCTGTTTTTTATAAGGAAATAGGGAACACTTTAAAACAAGGATATACGGATACGGATGCATGGTTTATTACATCTGATTTTAATAACGGACTTAAAAGTGTGGGTTTACGAACATCTAGAAAGATCAAGGTTTTTAATGGCAAACTGGAATGCAGGTTTGTTAAATATGAAATGTATAAGGGAAGCAAAAAGACCAGTAAGCAATAATAACAATTTTGGTTTGTTTTATTCTTTTCACGATCTATTCTTTGCAGTATTATGAGAAAATCTTACCAAAGTGTTATCAAAACAGAATAAAGTAGTTAGTAAAACCCACCATCTTCCCGTAAAACCTTTACCATGTGAAATCCGAAAATTTCATAGCCTTCATTGTAATAGAATTTATGTGATTTTCTGTTGTTTACAAAGGTGTTTAGCTCGGTTCCTTCACAACCTTTTTCTTTTAAATAATGATAGATCCATTTTAAAAACACATGTCCCAAACCCAAATCTCTATATTTATCATCAATGATAACATGATCAATTTCAGCACTTTTACCAATATAATGTCTGGTGCTAAACCATAAGCCACAAATACCTATCAAATAATCCTTATCATACAAACCAATACATTCATAGTTTTGCTCGACCATTTCCAGCAGTCTTTCTTTTAATAGAAATTCAGGTGTTTCATTATTTAGTTTTTTCAATAATGGAATAATAGTGAAAATATTTGTTTTGAGAATTGGTTTTACAGTGACAGAATCCATATAGTTTATTATTTTCGTAAATATAAAAATCAATTATCAATGATCGAAATAAAAAGAATAAAAGCAGAAGAAACATATGATATAAGAAAAGAAGTGCTCCGAAAAAACATAGATCTTCCTCATACTTTTGCTGGTGATATGGATAAAGATACTTTTCATCTGGGATTATTTATTGATCAGAAAATTGTTGGAGTTGTTAGCTTTATGAAATCAACTAATAAGGTTATTAAAGGAGAACAGTATCAACTACGAGGGATGGCAACTTTAAATGATTTTCAGGGGAAAGGGTATGGTAAAGAATTGACTCTTCACGGAATTGATATTTTAAAAAAGAAACAAATTGATGATCTTTGGTGTAATGCACGAGTCTCGGCTTTAGATTTTTATAAAAAGATGGGATTTCAAATAATAGGCAAGGAGTTTGAAGTTCCTAAAATTGGAGGTCATTTTGTGATGTTTCTGAAATTATCATGAATTAATGTACAGTAATCATAACAAATACAAGTATTTAACGTTATGTATAGTATGTATAATAATATTTTAATGATGGTTTTTTTAGAAAAATATAGAGAATCTTTTATCAAGTCTGTTATGATCATTGCAGTCATTTTATTGGTGGCAATTTCATTATACTACAATTTATAATGATCACTAGAAGATAGGTAAAGAAAAGAGACAATCGATAAGAATTGTCTCTTGTTTTGTAGTGAGATCAAATAAGAAATAATTATATACCTAATTCCATCAAGGAGAAATTATAGTTTATTGAGTGTTGTTAAGATCAGGTCAATTACATTATGTACATTTTGATTGAATATCTTAAAAACAGCCTCCCACGTAACAGGTTCTTCATCGGTTTTCCAGCAATCATAATCAGTACTCATTGCTATAACTGCGTAAGGTATTCCAATTTCATTTGCAAGTATAGCTTCCGGAGCTATCGACATATTAATTACATCAGCACCCCATAAACGGAACATGTTTGATTCTGCCCTTGTTGAAAATCTGGGACCTTCTATGCTAATTACTGTACCAGTTTCGTGAAATTTTAATTTTAGTTCTTCACAAGATTGGATCAACAGATCTCTTAATTTAGAGTCAAAAGGTTGCGCCATAGGCGTATGCTTCATTTCTCCAGGCTTAAATTTATCGAAAAAGGTTGTTTTCCGATGTTTCGTAAAATCAATAAATTGATCCAAAATAACCATATCGCCTCGCTCAATTTCTTCTCTCAAACTGCCACAAGCAGTGGTGGCAAGGATAAAATCACATTTTTGGTCTTTAAGTGCCCATATATTTGCCCTGTTGTTTACCTGTGTTGGAGGTATTGTATGGCTTTTTCCATGTCGTGATAAAATAACAACATTCAGAACACCAATTTTTCCGGTGGTTAATGTAGATGTTGGTTCTCCAAAAGGAGTATTCACTTGAATTATTTTAGGTGATTTTAAGATGTCAGGATCTTCCAAACCTGATCCGCCTATAATTGCTATTTTTGTCATGCCTGTAATTTATTGTACTGTTTTTTATGTTTTCTTTTTCCGGCTCTTTTGATTTTTCTTAAGGGATGATTCCTGTCTTAGATTTTTAATCGCTCTATATTTGTTTTATTGGCTTTACAAACTCCATTTTCCGTTATCAAAGCTGTAACATATTTTGCCGGAGTTACATCAAATGCGTAATTAACAACAGGACTCTTTTCAGGCATTATTCGAACTTTTGTCATTTGATCATTATGCCATCCTTCCACATATTTTACTTCATTTTCATCACGTTGTTCAATCGGAATTTCATTAATTCCATCATCCGTATCCCAATCTATGGTTGATAAAGGTAAGGCAACATAAAACGGAATGCTATTGTCATGTGCAGCCAATGCTTTTAGATATGTTCCAATTTTATTGGCTACATCTCCATTAACACTTGTCCTGTCACTTCCAACAATGACCAAATCAACCATCCCTTTCTGCATTAATAATCCACCAGTATTATCAGCAATTACAGTATGCGGAACCCCCTGTTGTTCTAATTCAAATGCCGTTAATCTTGCACCCTGATTTCGTGGTCGGGTCTCATCAACCCAAACATGAATTTTTACTCCTTTTTCATGAGCGAAATAAATAGGTGCAGTTGCTGTGCCATGATCTATACAGGCCAACCATCCGGCATTACAGTGTGTTAAAATATTTACAACTGCTCCTTTTTTTGCTTTGCTGATCTTTTCAATAAGTGGAAATCCATTTACACCAATCAATCTGCAATTTTCAATTTCAGTCGCTTTCAATTGATTTGCTGTATCAAAGGCTATATTAATTTTTTCCTCCAATGAATCAGAAGATTGTATTTTTCCTAAAACTAAATCAATTGCATATTTTAGATTGATGGCAGTAGGTCTGGATGATTCCAAATACTCTCCCAACTCTTTAATTTTTTGATCCAGGTTTTTAGAATTTTCAATAGATAATAATCCTAAATATATACCATATGCAGCTGTAACCCCAATCAACGGAGCACCACGCACCCACATATCTTTTATGGCAATATATGTTTCCTTAATGGTTCTTAAATCCTTTATTTTGAATTCAAAAGGCAAAGATCTTTGATCTATTATTTGAATTTTTTTCGAATCTGTTTTGTCAACCCATATAGTATGATAATAATTGTTGTTGATCTTCATTAAAATATTGTTTTTTTAAAAATAGAATAAAAATCACCTACTGACAAATAAATTCTGTTACTATCTTACATTTTTTTAACTGAATAAACTATAATCCATTCTTTGTTGATTCGTAATTCCGCAGGAATGTAATCTAAAAAAGGTATTAGGTAATTTTGAAGTTTTTGCATTTTTTTTTTTACACATAAGCTATTTGCCTATTAGCAATTAAAAAATGATTTAAGCTTTGACACAAATCTGACACAGCAATTAATGAAAAAACCTTGTAAATAACTATAATACAGTTACTTACAAGGATTTTGTAGCGAGATCGGGAATTGAACCCGAGACCTCCGGGTTATGAATCCGACGCTCTAACCATCTGAGCTACCTCGCCATTTTTCTCTCAATTTTGAATGGTTTAAGAACTGGTTTTTGCAATTTTCAGCCTATCAACTATTACTTATTGATTTTCGAGGTGCAAATATAAAAACAAATTCAAAGGTAACAAGCAAACAATAGTAAAAAATTTAAATAAAATATTTTTTTTAGAAATAGATATTATATATATTGCTCAAATAAAACTAACAGAATGTCAAAAAAGGTAAAAATAGAATTAGAATTTATTGTTCGTTCGTCTCCAAATTTCCTATATCAATATATTTCAACTCCTGATTCAATGGGGGAGTGGTTTGCTGATAATGTAAATTCAAGAGGTAAAAAATTCACTTTTATGTGGGATGATTCTGAAGAAGTTGCCATGAGATTGGCTCAAAAAAATAATGAATTTATTAGGTTTAAGTGGGAAGAAGATGAAGAAAAGGATACCTATTTTGAAATGAGAATTCAAGTAGATGCTTTGACAAAAGATGTTTCTTTGATCATTACTGATTTCGCAGATGAAGACGAAGTAGATGAATCAAAAATGTTTTGGGAAAATCAAATTGCCGAATTAAAACATATCATTGGAGGATAATCCAATCATTATTCATATAAAAAAGCCTTGATGTTGTTCAAGGCTTTTTGTTTTTTAAATACAATACAATGCTAAATTTTAATGGAGATTTAATATCTAAATCTGAGATGAATTTCAGTTATCAGAATAGAGCCTTTAAATACGGAGATGGAATTTTTGATACTTTAAAATATGATAAGAAATTATATTTTATTGAAGATCACTATTTTAGATTAATGTCCTCTATGAGGATGTTGCGTATGAAGATACCAATGAATTTTACTCTGCAATTTTACAGAGATGAAATCATTAAAACCATTGGCAAGAATGAATTGAATGCTCCGGTGAGAATTCGCGTTACTGTTTATAGAAATGAAGGAGGGTTGTATACTCCGCTAACAAATGAGATCAGTTTTCTTATAGAAACGGAAGAGTTAAAGCTGATTTCTAAAAAAAAATATGAGATTGAATTGTATAAAGATTTTCCTGTCCCGTCGGGATTATTGTCTACAATAAAAACAACGAATAGAGTAATAAATGTACAATCTGCAATATTTGCCGATGAAAATAATTATGATAATTGTATTCTGATCAATGAGAAAAAAAATATTGTGGAAACGACCAATGCCAATATTTTTTTGATCTTTGGTAATAAAGTAATAACACCTCCTTTAAATGACGGATGTATCAATGGAATAGTGAGACTAAAGCTTTTTGATTTTTTTAAAGATAATAAAGATTTTACCTTTATGGAGAATTCCATTTCACCTTTTGAACTTTTAAAAGCGGACGAAATATTTATAACAAATTCAATTTTTGAAATACAATCAGTAAGCAGATATAGAAAAAAGTACTATTCTACAAATAAGACGAAAGAAATACAATCTATTTTTGAAGGCAGGAAGGAACTAATTTAAACTTGGATTTTTAGGAGCATTGGCCCATATTTTGTAAATGCCACCAATTTTGTTCAATTCATTTTTCCAAAAATTATTGTGACCAACTTTAAATAGGTTATTAAAATTATTTTCTCGAACTACCCATGAGGTAATTGATAATTCTTCATCTAGTTGTTCTTTTTCCCAACCTGAATATCCAAGGAAAAAACGAATATCATTTTTAGAAAGAATATGCTCATTCAAAAGATCCTGAACAATTTCAAAATCACCACCCCAATAAATTCCATTTCCAATTTCAATACTATTGGGAATCAAATCTGGAACTTTATGAACAAAATAAAGATTGTTCTCTGAAACAGGTCCGCCAAAATAGACTTTTAGTGAGGAATCAATATCTGGTATGATATCTTTTATTGTATAAGGTGCAGGCTTATTGAATATAAAACCAACGGAACCATTTTCATTGTGTTCAGTAAGAAAAATAACCGACCTGTTGAATGAATTATCATTCAAAATAGAAGGTTCAGCGATTAATAATTTACCTTTTGTTGGCTTTAGCGTAATCATTTTGGTTTTATATAGCAATAAATGTACAAAAAATTTAATAAAAAAAAACTCTCTTTTTAATAAAGAGAGTTTTTAATCTGAAAAATAAACATTCTACTAGTTTACAGCATCTTTTAATTCAGAACCTGGTTTGAATTTAACAACCGTTCTAGCTGGTATTTTAATAGTTTCTCCTGTTTGAGGATTTCTTCCGTCTCTTGCAGCTCTAGCAGCTGTAGAAAAAGAACCAAAACCTACTAAAGATAATTTATCACCTGCTTTAAGTGCTCCTTTTACATTTTCCATCATTGAATCTAGTGCTTTTCCTGCTGCAGCTTTAGAAATTCCTGCATCGGCAGCCATTGCTTCAATTAAATCTGATTTATTCATAATTTAAAATTTAAATTGGTTATATATTTGTTTTTTGCGTTTCAATAGCGTCACAAATATATATTTTATAAGGGTTTACACAAGTTTTTGTGTTCAAAAAACATAAATTTGTTAATAATTAAGGTTAAATTGTTGATAACCTAAAAATATTTTGTTAGAATTCATATAAATCCCTAATAAATATAGTGCTTACACCATTTTTGCATTTTCATAAATAGCAAAACCGTTTAGTAAACTTTTGATATCCATTTTACGTTTTCCCGCAAGTTTTATTTCTAAAATATTTATAAAACCATTTTGTACAGCAACTTTTAGTTCTTTTTTATTACTTATAATAGTTCCTGGTTCAAATTTATTTATTTCTTCTGTTTTTTTTGCAGCATAAATTTTAACTTCGATGTGATCTTCTTTATTGATAAGTGTTGACCAGGCGGCAGGATAAGGATCTAAGCCTCTAATATGATTATAAACATTATGTAAAGTATCATTCCAGTTTATCTTACAATTCTCTTTATTTAGTTTTGGAGCCGATTTCCCTTCTTTAAGTTCCTGTTCTTTAATTTGCATATTATTGTTATCAATAAGATCAACAGTTTTGACAACCAGATTGCTTCCGGTTTCCATTAATATGTCATGCAGATCTCCTACATTGAAATAATCTGGTATTTCAACCTCTTTTTGTAAGATGATTGCTCCGGTATCAATTTTTTCATTGATAAAAAAAGTGGTCACTCCCGTTGTTTTTTCTCCATTTATTATAGCCCAATTTATAGGAGCTGCTCCTCTATAATCGGGTAAAAGAGAGGCATGTAAATTAAATGTACCATATTTTGGCATAGCCCAAACAACTTTTGGCAACATCCTGAAGGCCACTACTATTTGAAGATCAGCATTCAATTCTTTTAAGGTTTCTAAAAATTGAGTATCCTTTAAGTTAGTAGGCTGCAAAATATTTAAGTTTTGCTGCAAAGCATATTCTTTAACTGCCGATTGTCTTAATTTTCTACCTCTTCCTGCAGGTCTGTCAGGAGCTGTAATAACCCCAACTATATTATAGGTAGCTTTTATTAACGCATCTAAGGTTGCAACAGCAAATTCAGGGGTTCCCATAAAAAGTATACGTAAATCACTCATTTTTTGTCTTTTCAAATTTGTTTTGCGAAGTTAGTCTTAATGTATTTTTTTCGATCAATAATTGTAATGTTTTTATAATAGAATTTTTATCAAATAATAATTGTTTTATGATCTCATTTGCTGATAGTTGTTCTTTTTCAATGAATAATGATGTAATTTCTTTGGATATGCTTTCAAAATCCGTTTTTATCTTGGGTTTATTTTCAGCAATACAAACATCACAAATACCGCATTTTATACCATTTTTTTCTCCAAAATAATGTGATAACTGGATATTTCTACAAACTGTATCATTTTGAATAAAATTGATAACTTTTTGAGCTTTGTCAATTTTGATCTTATTTCTAAAGTCAATATTCTTTGAAATATGATGGATCACATAATTATCTTCTCTTGGTACCAAGAATTGTAGATCGGCATCATTGCTGACAACTTTGTAATAGATGATCTTATCATAGTGTAATTGCTTCAATAAGGCAATAACATAGCGTTTATCTGGTTTTATATTCTGGATATTGATCGTTAATTTATTGGCAATAGAACTTTCATTGATTGGGATAAACTGATCAAATGTACCTCCATAATTTCTCAAAATTATTTTAAGCAATTCCTCTAATTTCGGATTTCTTTTTTCATATTCAAATAAATAATTGTTGGAAACAATTATTTTTAAACTGGATTTTTTTCCGTAATTCTGATTTACTTCAATAATGCTTTCCAATTCAAAAAAATGCATTGCCGAAAATGTTTTTAAAATTGGTAAATTATACTTTGTGCAAAAATCCTGTAAATTGAATAAAACTTTTTTTTCAAAGAATTCACCATTTCCTATTTGATAGTTTTCATTCAATTTAATATAAACTTCCTTACAAAATTTAGGGTCTGCAATACTTTTGTAAAGATAGTTTTGGCTATCAGCGATCGTACCGTTATTGAAAAGTAGCTTTGAAACTGAATTTAACCCATCTCTTCCTGCACGACCTATTTCCTGTGTGTAATTCTCAATACTGTTTGGTATGTTGGTATGAATAATAGCTCTTACATTGGCTTTATCGATACCCATTCCAAAAGCATTTGTTGCAACTATTATGGGAGTGGTTTCTTCCATCCAGGCAGTATGGTGTTTCATTTTTTGGTCATATGATAAACCGCCGTGATAGTACGTGCTTTTGAGTCCTTGCCTGTTTAAATAATTAGAAATCTGGATACAATTTTTTCTTGTTCCCGTATAAACGATGGAAGATCCATTTATTTGCTTTAAGGAATTATTTAATTTTTCATATATATTTTCAGTAGAAATAATCTGAATTTCAAGATTTTTTCTCAGTAAAGGTTTTCTAAAAGTTTGTACTTTTTTTAATTGTAACTGTTCAATAATATCATCTAAAACCAAAGAAGTAGCAGATGCTGTTAATGCAATGATATTGGCTTTAGGGTGAATTTCCTTTAGGATGTGTATTTTTAAATATGCAGGACGAAAATCGTGCCCCCATTGTGATATACAGTGAGCTTCATCAACAGCAATAAGACTTACCTGAAGTTGTTTGATCTTTTCCTGAATGAAATCTGATTGTAATTTTTCTGGGGAAAGATATAGGAATTTATAATTACCATATTGTATATTATCAAAAGCCTGAACTGTTTTCTCCCTATTGTATTTGGAGGTTAGGGCAATGGCTTTTATTCCTTTTTTTTGTAGATTTTCAACCTGATCTTCCATCAGGGCAATTAGTGGAGATATTACAATACAAACTCCTGGCTGTAACAATGCCGGAATTTGAAAACAAAGTGATTTTCCTGCACCGGTTGGTAGCAAAGCAAGTACGTTTGAATTGTTTAAAACAGCATCAATTATTTCTTTTTGTGGTTCTCTAAAATCGGGATGTTTCCAATACTTTTGTAAAAGATCAATGGACGATTTCATTCTACAATTTTAGCGTATTCAAAATAAAATTAACTCTTTTTCTTACAGTTCCGGTAGGAACTTCTATTATATTGTAATTTAGATCTTTATATGTTTTTTCTAAATGATTATAAATAGCAAGTGATTGCTCAAAACTTTCATATCTTTCATTGTCTGAAATATAGATTTTCTGCCATGGAGGCATCATAAAAACCTGTGTATATTCATGTTGTTTACTTATTTCTTTATAATGATTTGGATAATCAACTCCCAAATAATTCATATATCCATGCACATCGGGAATACCACGATCAAAAAATACAATCTGTGAATCATTTTCCTCTGCTTCCTTATACTGTTTTAGGCGCCCTTCCAAAAGCATCTGACTGAATAATAATGGTTTTTTCAAAAACATTTGAACAATACCTTTTTTTTGTGCTTTCAATGTAATTTCTCTTGAAATTTCAGGCATACAGGTATAATTCATTTGAATTAATTCATGTATAACAGTAGATTTTCCTGTTCCCGGTCCGCCTGTTATTATTATTTTTTGTTGCATGGCATAAAAATATGGTTCTTTGAAATAGAATTTCAAATTTAAGAAAATAATAATTGTAAATTTGCAATAATAAAAGTTGAATTATTATGAGTAAAGAATCGGAATTTTATAAAAAACTAAAACTGAGTTTGGAAGAAACAACTACTTTTCCAACAGATTATATGTTCAAATTTATAGTTCCGGCAGATCAAGGTGGTTTTAAAAAAATTGAAGATATTTTTAATGATTTAGGAGCAGTAATTGATACAAAACCGTCTAAAACAGGTAAATATACCAGTTTAACGATTAGAGTTAATATGAAAACTGCAGATGCTATTATAGAAAAATACAAAGAAGTTTCATCTATTGAAGGAATAATTTCTTTGTGATATATTTAACATGGGAATTAAGAAATAAAAAATAATTTTGTCAGCTTTCATTAGTCAGACAGATGAAAATTATTTTAAGGAAAAGAATTATTTATGTTTTTAAGAAAAATCAGTGTACTTATTGCCGTCTTGTTTACAACTGTTTTATTTGGTCAAGAAAAAGAAGAAGTACTTTTTACAATTGATGGTGATAATGTTTATACCTCAGAATTTATCAGGGTTTACCAAAAGAATAAGGAGATCGTACTTGATAAAGAACAAAAGGAATTTGATGATTATTTAGAACTTTTTATTGATTTTAAACTAAAATTAAAGGAAGCAAAAGATCTAAAACTAGATACAATAGTTAATTATCAAAATGAATTAAGTAAATATAAAGAGCAATTAATTGAACCCTATCTGCAAAATCCTGAAGCTACAGAAAGATTAGCTAAAGAAGCCTACGAAAGAACTTTAACAGAAGTAAATGCAAGTCATATATTAATTAGGTTAGCGCCTAACGCAAAGCCAAAAGATACTCTTGTTGCATATCAAAAGATAATGAATGCACGCAAGAAAATCGTTAGTGGAATCCCTTTTGAAAAAGTAGCAAGAGAATACTCTGAAGATCCATCTGTTAAGCAAAATGGAGGGAATTTAGGTTATTTTTCAGCTTTTGGTATGGTTTATTCCTTTGAAAATGTGGCATATCAAACAAATATTGGTGATGTATCAAAACCTTTTAGAACACAATTTGGATATCATTTAATAAAGGTAAATGATAAAAGAAAATCAAAAGGAGAAAGAGAAGTTGCACATATAATGATCAAAAATAATCCGGAAGATTCATTGTCTGCAAAAAATAAAATTTTTGACATCTATAATAAATTAAAACAAGGGGATGATTTTGCTAAAATTGCGATGGAACATTCAGATGATTTAAGCTCAGCAAAAAAAGGAGGCGTTTTGCCTAAGTTTGGTTCAGGAAAAATGATAAAGCCTTTTGATGATGCCGCTTTTGCTTTAAAAAATGAGGAAGATTATACACAGCCATTTCATACAAAATATGGTTGGCATATTTTAAAACTGCTAAAAATATATCCTATTGAAAGCTTTGAGAGTCTTCAAACTTATTTGGAAAGCAAGATCAAAAGTGGAAACCGATCAAAATTACTGGATAAGGATCTTGCCAGGAAAATAGGTAAAAACTATACTATGAAGGAAGATGTTTTAGCATTATCTGCTTTTTATGTAGAGGATATGGAAGAAATGAATTCAAACGCTACTTTATTTAGTATCAATGAAGAAAACTATTCGGCAAATGATTTTTACAATTATTATAAGAATGAAAAGAATAAAACCACTGATCAAATCTATAACGATTATAAAAATGAAAGTATCATTAATTATTATAAAGATCATTTAGAAGAAACAAATGCTGAGTTTGCAATAATTTACCAGGAATATAAAGACGGTTTATTGCTTTTTGATCTTCTGCAGAAAAATATATGGGAGAGATCAGAAAAAGATTCTGTTGGTTTGATGCAATATTTCAATAAACACAGAGATCAATACGTTTGGAAAAAGAGAGGTGAGCTTAGTATTGCAAGCTGTACAAAACTGGAAAAAGCAACATTGGTTCAACAATATTTAGAAGAAAATAAAACGATTGATGAGATCAAAGATCTTGTTAATGAAGGAGCAACTATTCATGTTTTATTCAGTAGCGGAACTTTGGAGGAAGGCAGCTCAAAATTACCTGATGATTATAATATAAAATTGGGAGTATCAAAAATCTTTCATCCTGAAAAAAATCAATATACCATTATTAACGTTTCAAAAATAATGGAACCTGTTAATAAAACTATAGAGGAAACACGTGGGGAAGTTATTAATGATTATCAAAAAGAATTGGAAGATCAATGGACTAGCGATCTAAGAAATAAGTATAAAGTAAAAATGAATAAAAAAAATCTTAAAAAGTTAAAAAAGCGATTTGATTCATTATAATAAGTTAAAAAAA
>JAOZTG010000006.1:0-3893 GCA_029939235.1 Flavobacteriaceae bacterium | reverse complement strand
TTAATATTAACGTTATTGCTAATCGCCTTTTCTTGTAAAAAAGAAGAGAAAATTGAAAATGCTGTAGCCAGAGTTGGAGATAAATATTTATTTGAAGAGGATATTGCCATAAGGATTCCTGATAATTTGAGTAAAGAAGATAGTTTATTGTTCAGAAGTAATCTTATTAATAAATGGGCAACGGAAGAGTTATTATTGAAAAAAGCAAAACTAAATATTGAAGATAAAAATAATGATATCAAGCAATTGGTTGAAACCTATGAAAAAGAGTTATTTATTGATAAGTATAAGCAGGCTGTTTTACAACAAGAGTTAGATACAATAATTGAAGATAGAGATATTGATAATTATTATGAAAAAAACAAGGAGATCTATAAGCTCAATGAAAAGCTTATTCAATTAAAATACATCCATTTTAACGTTGGTTTAAATGACAAGGATGAAATAATAAAATTATTTAAATCGAACACTACTAAAGATATAGATACCCTGATTAAAAGAGAGTTAGAATTTAATTCGTATAATTTTAATGATAGTATATGGGTTAACTTTAAACAGGTAGAACGTAAGTTGCCTATATTCAAAGAAATAGATAAATTAAAAAAGAATAAATTTATTCAAAAAGAAGATTCATTAGGAGTATATTTGTTCGCTGTAAAAAATATTTTATATAGAAATGACATTGCTCCAAAAAGTTATGTGGTTCCTACGATCAAACAAATGATCTTGCACAAAAGGAAATTAGATCTGATAAAAAAGATTGAACAAACGCTGGTTAATGATGCAATTAGTAAAAAACAATTTGAACAATATTAAAATGATTAAAAAAATATTTATAGTTACACTTCTAATTTTTAGTGTACAATTAAATGCTCAAAAAAAGGTAAAGGTTGATGGAGTTGCTACCGTAATTGGTAAGAATATCGTACTCGATTCAGAAATTGATGCTTTTAAGCAGGAATTAATTCAGCAAAGTGGTGGAAAGATTGAAATTTCTGATTGCGAAATGCTGGAACAAATAATGAATCGAAAATTACTGGCACATCATGCTGTTATTGATAGCGTACTGGTTAGTGAGGCAGAAGTAGGACAACAAGTACAACGAAAAACAGATTATTTTACCCAACAGCTGGGCTCTGTTGAAAAAATGTTGGATTTATACGGTTTTGATAATGTGAAAGATCTAAAAGATGAATTGTACCGAGTTGAAAAAGAAGCTTTGTTGATTCAAAAAATGCAACAACAAATTACTGCAGATGTTGATATTACACCTGAAGAAGTTAAAAGGTATTTCAATAGTTTAAAAGATCAAAATAACCTACCCGATATTGGAGCTGAGATCGAGCTTTCTCAAATTGTTTTAAAAGTAAAACCCTCGCCGGCAGCAACAAAAAAAGTTATTGACCGATTAAATGAAATAAAGAAGGAAGTGGAAGAAGGAGCTAATTTTAAAATGAAAGCTATTTTGTATTCTGATGATCCCGGAGTAACTCAAAATAGTGGTTTTTACACCATTGACAGAAACAGTCCTTTTGTTAAAGAGTTTAAAGAAGCTGCTTTTAGTTTAGAAGAAGGAGATATATCAGAACCTTTCAAATCAGATTTTGGTTACCATATTTTGATGGTTGAAAAAATTAAAGGTAAGCAAAGGGATGTATACCATATATTGATGCAGCCAAAAGCGGATGATGATGCAAATCAGATAATAAAGGATTCTTTAGTAAGTTATCGAGAAGCTATTTTAACGCATAAGATCACCTTTGAAAATGCTGTTATCAGATACTCGGAAGATAAGGCTACAAGGTTGAGTAAAGGTGTTTTAATGAATTCGGCATCAGGAGATACACATTTTGACCTTACCCGTATGGATCCCGATTTATATTCAAAAGTTAGTAATTTGAAGGCGGGTGAAATTAGTAATGTGTTTTATGAAGAAACCAGACAAGGTGAAAAAACGTATAAGATTCTTTTACTGAAGAGTAAAACGGAATCCCATACAGCTGATCTTTCAAAAGATTATGTGAAAATACAGGATCTTGCTTTGCAAAAGAAAAAAACAGAGTTAATTGAAAAATGGTCAGATGAAAATATAAAAGATACCTACATTGAAATTAATGATGCTTACACAGATTGTGAATTCAAAAGTAACTGGTTCAAAAAATAACCAACCCATATGTCCGATGTAACAAAAATAAATAAACTGGTCGAACATGTTAAGCTTTTAAAGAAAGAAATTTCAAAAGTTATTATTGGGCAAAATGATGCGGTAGATCATGTAATACTTTCTTTACTTTGTGGAGGACATTCTCTTTTAATTGGTGTCCCCGGTCTTGCTAAAACATTATTGGTTAGTACTGTTTCCAATGTTTTAGGTCTGGATTTCAAACGTATTCAGTTTACACCGGATCTAATGCCTTCTGATATTTTAGGAAGTGAAATATTAGATGAAAATCGCAAATTTAAATTCATCAAAGGTCCTATTTTTTCTAATATTATCCTGGCAGATGAAATTAACCGAACACCTCCTAAAACGCAAGCTGCTTTATTAGAAGCAATGCAAGAAAAAACGGTAACTATTGCCGGGCAAAATTTTAAATTAGATTTGCCATTTTTCGTTTTAGCAACGCAAAACCCTATTGAACAGGAAGGTACATACCCATTGCCGGAAGCACAACTCGATCGTTTTATGTTTTCCATTTATATGGATTATCCAACTTTTGAAGAAGAAGTACTCGTTGCCAAGAATACTACAAACGATATTCCTGTTAACATTGATCCGGTTTTAAGCTCTCAGGAAATTTTAGAATATCAGCATCTGGTAAGAAGAATACCTATTGCAGATAATGTTGTAGAATATGCAGTTAATTTAGCTACTAAAACCAGACCAGGTGCTAAAAATGCTCCTGAAATAGTAAAGAATTATATTGACTGGGGTGCAGGACCAAGAGCTTCACAAAATTTAGTTTTAGCAGCGAAAGCGTATGCTGCTATTCATGGTAAATATTCTCCTGATATGGAAGATATCCAGGCGGTAGCCCATGGAATTTTGCATCATAGAATTGTTAAAAATTACAAAGCTGAAGCTGAAGGAATTACAGAAGAACAAATCATCAGTTCTCTTTTCTAAAATTGTATTACATTACCTTGATTTTCAAGGAATATTCCATTTAAAATCTTCTATTGCTAAAACAATAAATATTTCGTACATTTGCAGGCCTTTTGAGCGATTTCAGATTATCAAAAGGATAAAAATTATAATTAATAATATCTCTTAGTTGTTTTAATCGTTTAAAAATCTGGAAAACAATAAGATACAAACTAATGGACATATGTCTAAATTACAAGAAAAATTAGAGTTATACACTGAAGAAGCTAAAAAATTAGGTGTAGAAATTGAAGCAGATTTATTTAAATTGGTAACTAAAGGTCTTGGACCATCGATTTACAAAGATGATGCTGAATTGGTTTCATGTTCTCAAAAAGAAGAATTAGAAACTGTAAAGAAAAATTTCCTTATCAAAAAATTAGGCCTTGAAAAAGGTGAAAATTTAGATGCAGCAATTCAAACTGTATGTGAAAAAATGGGAACTTCTAATAAAAATAAATATAGAGCTATATTTTATTATTTATTAGTAAAAGAATTAGGTACTGAGTCTGCTTATGAAGTGGTGGAAGAAAAAAAGGAAGAGGCGCCTAAAGAAGAAGTGAAAGAAGTTGCTAAAGTAAAGGAGGTAGAAAAGAAAGAAGAAACTCCAAAAGAGGAAGTGAAAGAAGTTGCTGAAGTAAAGGAGGTAGAAAAGAAAGAAGAAGCTCCAAAAGAGGAAGTTGCAGAAAAAGTAGAAGAAACTGTTGAAGAGCCTGTTGAGGTGGAAGTGAGTCCAGAAGAATTTTTA
>JAOZTG010000176.1:1886-6167 GCA_029939235.1 Flavobacteriaceae bacterium | reverse complement strand
CTTTTGAAAATCGATATTTCAATCCGTTAGGTGCATCGATGTTAAAAAATGAAGAATCATTAGGCCTTTGGACAATGGGTATGTTGCCACAAGAAAAGATTATAGCCATCTCATATAGCAATCCATATTATGTAAACTTTTATTTTGATAATGCCTCCATACGAATAAATGCATACAGTATTGATACTTTTTCGCAAAAAGCGGTGGTTGATGCTTTAACAGGTGAAATAAATTTTAAAGGCACTTCTCCTGTAAAGTTAGATCATGAAATAATGAAGTAAATACCTAAAAATATTAAACATGTAAAACAATACTCTATTAAGCATGAAAAAAATAGTATCCTTATTATTTGTTGTAATCTCACACATCAATATCTACAGCCAAACAACCGTTACGGAGCGAGTTACAGTTTTAGATGCAAATCATAACTATATACTTACAAACGATTTATTTGAGGAAACAATTCCGTCTCCAATGACATATGAACCTGCTGATGTTAGTACAAAAGGTGCCGCTTTTGAGGTAATGTATCATAATTCTGATGGAGGTTCTAATGTTGATGGATATCCAAGTGGTAAAGTAGGGTCTTATAAAAAAGGAGGTACGTATTATCCAGGTGTTTTTGCTGCATGTGGCATGCCTGCCCAAATACAAAATATTGATATTAATTATAGAATTAAATGGAAACCATATCAGTTAGGCGTTGATGGTCCAAATGACCATTGGTGGGCAACTATCAATGTAATTTTTGATAGTGGGGCACAAAATGACGAACCAGTATCAGCAGATCGTGATTATGATTTGGTAATAGAATTTCAGCGTTATGAAGAATATGATTTTGTTGATAAACCAAAAAAAACAGGTGCTGGTCAAGGTGGTGCATACAATTGGATATGTCGTGATGGTTTTGTTGATGATGGGAATGGTAATAATATAGCACCAATACATCCTTTTGAAGTAGTACTTGAAGGCACAACATATCAATTTGCAGTACGTTACAAGTTCTTCAACTACCCAGTTGGTTCAGATCAAAAGAAACTAGATAAAAATAATAAAGTGCATATTAAATTTATTACTCTAGATCATACTAATGTGATGCCTTTTTTAGACCATCCATTAAAATCTTTTATAGATGCAACCAAAACATATTATAGTTTATATATAGATGGCCTGCCAACAGCGGAGGAAGACTTAGCAAATCAAAAAGTTGGCCTTGATGATTTGTGGGTAAAACAAATTGCTGCAGGATATGAAGTATATAAAGATGCAGGAGATAATAATGGTAACGATCCTAATAACGGAATTATATTAGGACAAGAATACTTTTTAACTATTACTGATGATAAGGCTCCGAGTGTTCCAGCAAATTTAATTCTTTCAGGGAGCCTAACAAGTCCTACTTTAACATGGAATGCTTCAACAGATGCAGCATCAGTAAATACAAGTATTGCAACATATAAAATATACCGATCAGTTAACGGAGGTGCTTACACCCTACTATCTGATACAATTTATCAAGAAATATATACTGATACTACTGTTCAAAATGGATTTTTATATTCGTATTATGTAACAGCAGAAGATCGTTCTTTTAATGAGTCTACTCAATCTAATGCAGTATCACTTTCAACTCTTAGTATAGCGTCTGAAGAGTTTGAAAAAACGATACATGTTTACCCCAATCCTGTTAATGATATCTTGAGCATTTCTTATCAAGGGAATATCAATACAGTTCAGATTTTTGGTCTTACAGGGAAAGAAGTTTTACAGATTAAAAACCCTACAATGACAATTGATATTAGCCAATTAAAATCGTCAATTTATATTTTAAAAATTATAACAGATAATGGAGTGTCAACTAAAAAGTTGATAAAAAAATAAACTAACAATGATAAAAAAAATCACTCCCCTTTTTATATTTTTTATAAGCATAAGTTTCTTTGCTCAAAACACAACAACATTAGATGCTGAGCGTGATAAAACCGAATTATTAATTGGATTTAATAGACGATCAGACGGTCCATCTGCAGGAGCTCCCTTTTGGACAGACCCAACATTTAAGCCTTTACTTGCAACAATGAACCCTGATATTGTACGATATCCAGGAGGTACACAAGCAAATTATTGGGATTGGAGTACAGGAGAATTTATTCCAAATTCTGGAAAAAATATGAATTCTAAAGAAGTGGTGTCAGTTTCTGATTTTATAAGTGCTTTACCTGTTAGAACCAAGGCAATATATGTAGTTAATATTGCAAGACCTACAACTGTAACTGGTGTAGATGTGAATGCAACTGAGGCTGTTTTAAAAAGTACAGCAACTTTAAATTTGAAAATCACAGATATGCTTGCCGCAATTGCTGAGTTTGTAACACAAGGAAAAACACCTTATGCCGTTGAGGTTGGAAATGAATTCTATTTTGGAAATGAAGAGGGAGGAATATTTGAAATTGTAGAATCTGGAGGAAAATACTATTCAGGTTGGGATACTACTAATAATGTCCCTTATGAACACAATGATAAAAAATTAGCAACCGAAACGAATGCGAAATTTTATTTAGACCAATGTAAAGAAGTAGTGAGCCAAATTATAGCAGTATATCCAACTATGAAATTTGCTTTAGTAACAACAAGAAGAGGAAATGGAACTTCTTCCAGAGAAAGTTGGAATAACACTATTTATGACGAGTTACAAAACAACGCTACCTATGCAACTTTAAAAAACGATGTATATGCTTTAACGCAACATCATTATATTACTAATAAATACCCAACAGATCCCGCAGATGAAACTCCGATTTCTGACAATGCAGGAGCCGTAGTTGCAATTGCAGATGGAATTACATACCCAAGAGATAAACAAGCCGATTATGATCAAAATCCTAGTCAATATAAAATTTGGTATACTGAATATGGGGCTACAAAAGAGAATGCCGAAGAAACTTGGGCTGGTGGATTACGTGCAGCAGCAACAACCTTGAGTTTTATAGATAGAGGTGATAAAGTTGGGCAGCTTGATTATCATCACGTTACAGATCAAGATGTGGTAAATACTACAGCGGCTTCAATGAGATTTGCACCAGTAGGTATTACATCTTATTTATTTTCTATGGCATCTGCAGATATGACCACAATGCAAAAAATCAATTTTAACACAAACCCAGATGCGGTTACTGGAGTAGAATCCTTGTATGGATATAAATTTAAAAGTTCAGAAAAAGAGACTTTGGTAATTTTAAATATTGATGAAAATGCGTATGCAAATATTAAAGTAGATAACTTGTTTACATATATAAATACCATGAACCTTACACAATATTGGTCAACACAACCTTATGTTTTTGGGGTGTATCAAGGACATAGTAATATTCAATCTCAAACAAATACGGTGACAACAACTTTTAATGCCAACATGTTTTCAATGATAGTGATTGAAGTTTTAAATCCTATTTTGGCTGTTGACGATAATGAGTTTAAAGGCGTATTTGAGTTGTACCCAAACCCTGTAACTAATATCGTATTGGTTTCTACACAAGAAAAGATAAATGAGATTCAGATTTTTGATGTGACAGGAAAACAAGTTTTAGTAGTTAAAGACTCCTCTACAAATATTGATGTTAGTCAATTAAAACCATCAATTTATTTTGTTAAAATTAGTACAGATAAAGGGGTATTAACTAAAAAGTTGATAAAAAATTAATCCAAAAATAAATCCAATTATGAAATCAAATATTAGCAAGTTCATTTTAGTAGTCGTTTTTATTTCTTTTATTTCTTGCAAAGAAAAAACCAGAGTAAAAACTATCAATCCAACTAATGATAGACCCAACATTGTTCTAATTTTAGCTGATGATATGGGTTTTTCTGATATAGGAAGCTATGGCAGTGAAATTGAAACTCCAAATCTCGATAAATTGGCTGATAATGGTTTGCGTTATACACAGTTTTATAATACATCAAGATGCTGCCCAACCAGAGCCTCATTACTCACAGGTTTATATGCCCATCAAACTGGTTTAGGTTGGATGACAAGGGTAGATCATAAGCAACCAGGTTATAGAGGAGAACTTAATAATCAATGTGTTACATTAGGAGAGGTATTGAAAAATGCAGGCTACTCTACCTATATTAGTGGAAAATGGCATGTAAATAAAGATGATGAATGTGAGCAGGATAGTCCGAAACATAATTGGCCCTTACACAGAGGATTTGATAAATTTTTTGGAATTTTAAAAGGAGCATCCGATTATTTTAATCCAGATAATTTATATGAGGGTGATA
>JAOZTG010000176.1:0-1786 GCA_029939235.1 Flavobacteriaceae bacterium | reverse complement strand
ATAATCTTTCTAGGGAAGAGAAAATTGAAATGGATAAACGCATGGCTATTTATGCAGCTCAAATCGATATTATGGATCAAGGTATTGGAAGGGTAATAGAAACTTTAAAAAAACAAGGGCAATTTGATAATACAATGATTATTTTCCTTTCGGATAATGGAGGGTGTATGCAGCCTATTTCGAGAGGTGAAAGTAACGCAATTGAAGATTTTGGTACTGAGAAATCCTTTGAAAGTTATGGAGAATCATGGGCAAATGTAAGTAATACTCCTTTTCGTAATTATAAAAAATGGGAACACGAAGGAGGTGTGGCAACACCATTAATAATTCATTGGCCAGAAGGGTTCAAAGCAAAAGGAGAATTAAGAGATCAAACGGGTCATGTAATTGATTTTATGCCAACTCTTCTTGAGATTGCCAATATTGATTATCCCAAAGTTTTTGGTGATCATAAAATCATCCCATTTGAAGGAGAGAGTTTAGTAGCTACATTTGATTCAAATAGTCAACATCCTCGAACCATTTATTTTGAACATATTGGCAATCGCGGAATGAGAGAAGGAGATTGGAAATTAGTTTCTTTAACTAAAAATATATTCCCTTATCATAAAGAATGGGAATTATATAATCTTAAAAAAGATAGGTCTGAAACAATTAACTTAGCTTTAAAATACCCTGAAAAAGTTAAGGAATTAGAAACTAAATGGAATGTATGGGCTGAAAGAACGAATGTTCTTCCATTGGATGGTAGAGGTTGGAATAAAAGAATAGCAAATCCAACCGGGGTACAAAAAGTAGAATAGCATAAAGAAAATAGTTGCCCTTATTTTTTATCCCAGTTGACTATATAACTTTTGGTCAATTTCCCTGATTCAGTAAGATCTGAATCTTTCCAATCACCTTTAGGATTAGCTCCAGGGTAAACGATAGAAGCGCCTTCTTTTTTATCATCTACCGCCCAATTACAGTGACTGAGATTGTGCTTTTTCATAAATGCCATCCATGCAGCAACCGATTCAACATTAGCACCACCATCTCCATTTGCATTTACAGTACCCCATTCTGTTACCATAAGTGCAATTCCATTATTTAAGGCAACTTCAGCTTTTTTTCTAAGACCTTCTTTATGTGTTCCCGCATAGAAATGCAAAGCATAAGCAATATTTGAATACCCTAAAATTGGATTTTTAGATGCTACATCAACATCTTGTGACCATGTAGTAGTACCAACAATGATCAAATTATCTTTATCAATTTTCCTAATAGCAGCAATCAGCTTTTCCGAATAAGGTTTTACGATATCTTTCCACGAAATTTTTAGTGGTTCGTTATAAATTTCGTAAATAATGTTTGGATGCTTTCCGTATTTCTTTGCCATTTTTTGGAAGAACGCAATGGCCTCTGCTTCGTTATCTTCAGCGTGGTGAGAGTGCCAATCAATAATTACATACAAACCTAAATCAATGGCTGCTTTTACAACTCTATCTACTCTTTTTTCATTGCCTTTTGGATCATCTAGATAACCTCCTTCAATTTTTGGATC
The DNA here is from genome assembly GCA_029939235.1 of Flavobacteriaceae bacterium. GTDB lineage: Bacteria > Bacteroidota > Bacteroidia > Flavobacteriales > Flavobacteriaceae > Lutimonas. The sequence goes on along the minus strand of JAOZTG010000176.1, from coordinate 243 downwards.
TGCAGCCATTGCACAACGAACGATGGTTGCATTCCAATCTTCTTTCAACCATTTTACAGCATGTTTATTATAAAAAGCGGCTCCTTCCCAACCAGTATTAGACCAGAAAAAACTATTACCTGCAAAACTAACTACTTTTCCATTTTTGTTTACTATTTGATTTCCTTTTACAGATAGTGCTCCATTTATTTCAACAGGAGACTGAGCATTTAAATTATAACTTATTAAAGTGATCAGGAGAAT
>JAOZTG010000175.1 GCA_029939235.1 Flavobacteriaceae bacterium | reverse complement strand
ATATTCTATTTTGGAACACTAATCAACTGTCCAAAAAATATGGCATTCATAAATAACTTATTTGTACCATACCATGCACCTCTAAAATTAGGATTATCGGCAAACATTACAACCCTGCCACTACCAATTTTGCTCACAACAATAGATGCTGCTTTATCCATTTTCTCTAAATTCTCTTTGGTTATATAGCCATCAATATGAGGATCTTTAGCATACTTGGCAACAGTAGAAAATCTGCTTTTACTTGGCATTATAAATACACTGTTATTTTTATACACCGGTAATTGTCTGTCGTGATAGCCATATGCAATTGGGTGTGTAATATCCAGATCAACTTTAAAAATAGCACCCCCAATACTTTGTTTCCCAATAGTACCACGGGAATCAGCATAATCTAATCTTACCGTTTGTTTAGAGCTGTCCTTTTTTTCAGATACTAATTTTTCGTTAACAATTTTGTTTTTAATTGCCCATGAATTTGCTTTCGCAGATGTAATTAATGTATTTCCTCTGGAAACCCATGATTTCAACTTTTCTTTCGCCGCTTTATCCAACATATTATATTTACCTGACACCATAATAATTACATTATAATTATCCAGGTTGGTTTTGTAAAATATTCTTTCAGGGACTTTGGTAACCGGCATATGTATTCTCTGCTCAAATAAGTGCCAGACCTCCCCTGCTTCATAGGAAGATACGCCGCCTTCCACCAGCATCATGGCTTTAGGTTTTTTGATGGCAACAACACTCCTGCTACCTAAACCGTTTCCTTTACTCATAAATCCGGAATTCACTCCATAAGCCTGTACATTATATTTTTTACTTACAGAATTGATCAAAGCGTACAGATCATCCTTTGATTTTTCCTGTAAACTTGAAGTAATAACCAATGCGCCTCTTCTAAAATTGGTTTCCTTTCCATTTGCTATTATGGTGAATGGTTTTGTGGATGTCTTGATAACCAGTTCTTCCTTTTGCAGGGCATATAAAACAGCAGGAGCATTATAATCATCCCAGGGTACCAGATATGCATAATCACTTTTTACAACATTCTCCAGTACAATCTTATTATTGGCAACAGTAATTTCATCAGAGTACTTAGGAACCTTTGACAATGCATTATATTTCATATTATAAAAATTAACCAATGACCATGCAGAAGCATCATAATAAACACTATCTCTGTACTTTTCAAAGGTTTCAAATAAAGTTTGAACCATATAATATTGTTTCTGATTGGCAGGAACAACATAACTGCTTCCCTTTTTAAAATCTTTGTTATTGATACTAAAATTTTGATCCAGATCATACACCTTGATCTTATGGGTTAATAGAATATCTAAAAATGCTTTCACTCTGTTCTTATCATAAGCATCACCAAAAACATATCCTTTCACCTTGCTTTTAACTGATTTATCCACTGCATTTTTAAAGAATTTATTCTGATAATTATACAATACATCCTTATTAATGATAGTGGCTTTAATGGTGGCAAAACTTGATATATACTGATTTTTTATGGTAAACGGAAAAGAGATATCACCTGTAGGTGTTTCCTGTAAATGACCTCTTGAACTTGCCTGTTCAAATAATAATGCCAGTGATCCTTGCATATCCATATAAGTAGAACCGTAACCTGGATATGTCATATCATATTGCTCTCCTGAAAAATACAAGGAACCCGCTTTATCTAAATCAGCAGAAAACTGTTTTGCAAAAAGATTGTTTAACGTTGTATAATTCTCTTTTGGTGTAACCGGATTTAGCGAAGCCGACATATTTTTAGGTTCAAAGAAATAGGTGCTGCTTGTACCCATTTCATGAAAATCAGTCACTACATTTGGATACCATTCATGATACCATTTTAATCTGGCCTGACTCTCAGGTTGCACTGCTAAAAGCAGATCTCTGTTCAGATCAAACCAGTAATGATTGGTTCTCCCTCTTGGCCAACCCTCATTATGTTCAATATCATTTTTATCAGCAATGAAAGGTGAACCTCTATAGGTATTTGCCCAGTTCGTATGTCTATCTCTCCCATCCGGATTAATAGCCGGATCTAAAAATATAACTGTTTTATCAAGGTATTCTTTTACTTTTGGATTTTCCGAAGCTATCAAAGTGTATGCTGTTAACATGGCAGCTTCTGTACTTGAAGGCTCATTACCATGCACACTATAAGCCATATTGATAAAAATTGGCAAATTGCTAAAATCTGTAATATTTGTATTTCGATCAACAACCTGTAAGTGTTTTTTCTTAATAGCATCCAAATTTTGAAGATTCTCTTTGGATGTTATTGTCAACATAATTAATTTTCTTTTCTCATTACTTTCTCCATAAATTTTAAGAGTTGCCTTATCAGATAATTCTGCAAGTTTTTCCATATAAGCTACAACCTGATCATGCCTTGTGTGATAATCACCTATGGGATATCCTAAAAATTCTTCCGGACTTGGAATCTCTTTATTAAATGGCTGGTACTCTTTATAGTAATAATCTTGCGCATTTACCTGAATGGAATAAAGAGTAATAAAAAATATGATTAAATTGAATTTCAAGCTTTTCATGATTAGAATTTTGAATAACTCTCCAAATGTAAAAATATTTTTTATTTTTTTTAAGTGTTCCTTGTTACTTTTTAATCATTTAAAATTAGTTTTGCTAAAAAGTTACTTATGGATTATCAAAAAATTATTGATGATTTACATCTTAAATATAAAAATGCAGTTAATAAGGGAAAAATAGCCACCTATATTCCTGAATTAAAGAAAGTTCCTGCTGATAAATTTGGAATCAATTTATTTACTCTTCAAAATCAAAGTTTTGGAGCAGGTGATTATCAGGAGAAATTATCGATACAAAGTATATCCAAAGTTTATGCACTAACACTTGCTTTAAAAGAAATTGGTGAAAAATTATGGAAACGTGTTGGTGTGGAGCCTTCCGGAGATCCTTTTAACTCTCTTGTTCAGCTTGAATTTGAAAAAGGAATTCCACGAAACCCTTTTATAAATGCAGGGGCATTGGTGGTTTGTGATATTTTGATCAGCAACCTAAAAAGTCCAAAAGTAGAATTCTTAAACTTTGTAAGAAAGCTCACCAATTCAAAAGACATCTATTTTAATGAAAAGGTTGTTGCTTCTGAAAAAAAATATGGTTTTGTTAATGCAGCACATGTCAATTTAATGAAAGCATTTAAAAATATTAAAAATGACATTGATGTTGTTTTAGATCTTTACTATCACATATGTTCCATTGAAATGACCTGTGAAGAACTATCCAGATCATTTCTTATTTTTACCAATGATGGTATTTTACCTTATAATAAGGAAAGAATTATCTCTTTAAGCGTATCCAAAAGAATCAATGCCAGCATGCAATTATGCGGACTTTATGATGAGGCGGGTCAATTTGCATTCAAAGTTGGCTTACCTGGCAAAAGTGGTGTTGGAGGTGGAATTGTCGCCATTCATCCAGATCTGTATTGTATCACCACCTGGAGTCCGAAATTAAATAAAAAAGGTAATTCTTATATCGGATTTAAAGTTCTTGAAGAGTTCACTACCATTACTCAATCATCTATTTTTTAATACTATTATCATGAAAGTATTACACCTCGACACAAACCACCCCGTACTAATATCAGGTTTAAACAAACTGGGATTTACCTGTGATGAAGATTATACTTCCACCAAAGTAGAGGTTGAAAAAAAAATTCATTTATATGACGGAATTATAATTCGCAGTCGGTTTAAGATCGATAAACAATTTATGGATAAAGCAACCCGTCTAAAATTTATTGGGCGTGTAGGTGCGGGTTTAGAAAGTATTGATATCGCTTACGCGGAAGAAAAGAATATTCATTTAATTGCAGCCCCGGAAGGAAACAGAAATGCTGTTGGTGAGCATGCATTGGGAATGATCCTGGCTCTTTTCAACAAATTAAAAAAAGCAGATAATGAGATACGTCATGGGAAATGGTTAAGAGAAGCTAATCGTGGAATTGAACTGGAAGGAAAAACTGTTGGAATAATTGGTTATGGAAATATGGGTAAAGCCTTTGCAAAAAAACTAAAAGGATTTGATTGTGAGGTTATTTGCTATGATATTAAAGATAATGTTGGGGACGTAAATGCGAAACAGGTTGCACTTGATAAGCTATTTAAGAAAACAGATGTTTTAAGTATTCACACGCCACAAACAGAACTTACCGAAAAAATGATCGATAAAGTATTTATAAAAAAATTCAAAAAATCATTCTATCTGATCAATACAGCAAGAGGTTCTGCGGTTGTTACAACAGACCTTGTGGAGGCCATAAAAAATAAAAAAATATCAGGAGCCTGTTTAGATGTGTTGGAATACGAAAAAGCCTCCTTTGAAAATTTTTTTATTGAACCTGACACATCAGGAGCAGTCGAGATGCCACCAGCTTTTCAGTATTTAATCCAATCTGACAAAGTTTTACTATCACCACATGTTGCAGGCTGGACAGTTGAATCTAAATTTAAATTAGCAGATACTATTGTTAAAAAAGTTGAAATGTTTATTCGCAACAACCAATATAATAATTCAAAAGATCAGTAGTTGTTACAATACCAACAAGTTTACCATCAACCACCACAGGAAGTGAATGAAACTCTTTATGTGTAATTAACTTTGAAACTTCATAAATGGTATCCTTTGGAGAAATTGTCAAAGGCTTCTTTATCATCATGTCTTTAACACTCAACATATTATACACCGGAGTATCTTCAGTACCCACCTGACTGTATGCATCAATAAAACTAACTCTCTTAAGATCTGACAGACTAATTAAACCTACCAGCTTATCATCGTCAATAACAGGTATATGGCGTATATGATTTACTTTCAGTCTTTTTTCTGCAGAATATAAGGTATCCGAAAAACTTAGTGTAATTAGTTCGGTTGTCATTATACTTGAAATAGGCTCGTTTTTGTTCATGACCATTGCTTTTAATTTTACTTGTATAAAGTACGAAAAAAAAGACCATAAAAAAAATGATTTTCATCAGTTAAAAAAGAAAAACACCAAAACATAATTCTAAGTCCTGGTGTTTTTTTGTTTAATTATTTTAAGATACTATTCCACTACCTTTTCAACTCTTTGAACAGTATCTCCTTTTGACAAGGTCAATCTTACAATACAATCACTTTTTGCTACAAGATCATGTGGTACAGAAGCTTCCAGTGCTAAAATATCACCTCTTGTTAAATGATGTACTTTTCCTTCCACACCAAAATCAAGATCTCCTTCAAACATTTCAACAACAATTGGAAAAGGTGTTTGATGTTTTTTCATTAATTGATCTTTTCGCATTGCAATACGAATTTCTTTGGTACTAACTGTCTCGAACAAAACATTTATTGCAGGTTTATCTTCATTATAAACCAAATTATTTACTAAGGATGATGCTTTCATATCTACTGTTTTAATTTTTTGGGAAAATATAAAAAATAAAGGATAAAAAGGTATTTTTTTAATCTTTATTCAAGAAATTGTGTTCTTCTTCAGTCATTACTCTTGAATGGATAATAAATCGTACTCCCAAAGGAATTTCCAGAGAAAAGCTGGAACCTCTTCCTTCTGTAATATCAATTGTTAAATGTGTATGTTTCCAATATTCAAACTGATCTTCATTCATATAATAATTAACCCCAACCAACTGACCCAGCAATATATCACTATCATCCAAATACATATCTTCCTTTTCAAAGATCATCGGTGCCGACCCATCACAACAACCTCCGCTTTGATGAAAGATCAACTCACCATTTTTATCTTTTAATTGTTTAACTACTTTTGCTGCTGCATCCGTAATTGCTACTCTTTCAAAACTCATAGTTCAAGTTTAAAAGAGGCTGTCTCAAAAGTCATTTTTTTTGAGTTTGTTGATATTATAAAAACTTTGCGGTACTCTTCGAAATCTTTGTGAATCTTTGCGTAACAACTCTTTAAAATTGTATAGCGAAGGTTCACAAAGGAAAATAGAGAAACTCAAAGGACTTATGAGACAGGCTCTTTATTATTTATTTTCTACTAAAAGAAACCTAATTTATTCTTATCATAAGAAATCAGCATATTTTTAGTTTGACGATAATGATTCATCATCATTAAATGTGTTTCTCTTCCAAAACCTGATTTTTTATAACCTCCAAAAGGAGCATGAG
>JAOZTG010000044.1 GCA_029939235.1 Flavobacteriaceae bacterium | reverse complement strand
AGTCGTTGCCTTTCTTTTAAACCTCTAACATTTATTTGTTAGAGGTTTTTTTATGGAAATATATGAAGTAAAGAGAGCATGGATCAAGTATAATTATTGGGGACTGATTAAAATTATGCATAAATTTTAGTTAGTCTGAATAAGAAAAATTCTATTCAAATAGTACTTAAAGTATAAATATTTATTTTTTCTTTGTAAATTCTATGAAAATATTTATTTCTATATTATTCTTTTTTACATTAAGTATACTTTCTGCGCAGGTTGGTGGAGAAAGAGTTTATAGTTTTTTAAATATTCCAACATCAGCTCATCAGGCAGCACTCGGCGGCGAAGCTTTAACTATCAAAGATGATGTAAATCAACCTTTATGGAATCCTGCAACTATAAGTAGATATATGGATAACCAGATGGCAATGAATTATGTTAACTATCTGGCTGGTGTAAATATGGGTTCATTAACGTTTGCACATTTGATCAACAGAAGATTTGGAACCTTGCACGGGGGAATACAATATATAAATTATGGTGAGTTTATTGAAGCAGATGAAAACGGAAATGAATTAGGTGATTTTTCAGCACGTGATCTTGCTGTTTCTGTGGGTTATGCATATAATATTCCATGGTCTGATTTTTATGTAGGAGGAAACTTTAAGATTCTTGGTTCTAAAATTGAAAACTATACATCTCAGGGATTAGCTGCTGATTTTGGTGTTTATTATTATTCGGATGAAAGACCCTATTCATTTACAGGAGTGATTAGAAATATGGGTTATCAAATTTCTCCTTATGAAAATACAAGGGAGGACTTACCATTAGAAATTGCGGTAGGCGCATCCTATCAGCTTTATGATGTTCCATTAAAATGGCATCTTACCATTAATAATTTGCAACAATGGAATGTTGCCGTAGCAAATCCATCAAACAGTGAAACAGATCTTGAGGGGAATACCACGGAAGAGGATATTAATTTTTTTACCAATGCAATTCGGCATGTTGTGATAGGTGGAGAATTTTTTCCTGAAAAGGGATTTAATATTAGATTTGGATATAATTTTAGAAGAGCAGCAGAATTAAGTCTTACAGAAACAAGAACCTTTGCCGGAATAACACTTGGTTTTGGTTTGAAAATGGGAAGATTTAAACTGGACTATGCATTTACAAAGTATCATCCTGTGGATAATACCAGTACCTTTACACTACATATTGATTTAAATAGAAAAGGATTTTAAAATGAAGAAAATAATTGTTGCAATTGATGGTTACTCATCAACAGGTAAAAGTACGGTTGCTAAGAGTTTGGCCAAAGAACTTAATTATATTTATGTAGATACCGGTGCAATGTATAGGGCAGTTTCATTTTACGCTTCGAGTAAAGGCTATATTGACAAAACGTCCTTTGCAGTTGAGAAACTGATATCTGAACTTGATCAAATTATTTTAGAGTTTAAATATAATCCTACTGTAGGATACGCTGAAATATATTTAAACGGGAAGAATGTAGAAAAGGATATTAGAAGTCTGGAAATTTCAAATTTTGTAAGCAAGGTTGCAGCAGTTCCCGAAGTAAGAAAAAAACTTGTTGAACAACAGCAAAAAATAGGATTGAATAAAGGGGTTGTTATGGACGGCAGAGATATCGGAACTGTTGTTTTTCCTAAAGCTGAGTTAAAGATATTTATGACGGCTTCTGCTGAGAAAAGAGCCAAAAGAAGATATAAAGAGATGATCGATAATGGTGATGATATCACCTATGAATCTGTTTTAGATAACGTAAACAGCAGGGATCTGTTGGATACAACCCGAAAAGATTCTCCATTGGTAAAAGCTGATGGTGCAATGGTAGTTGACAATAGTGATTTGACTGTTGATGAAACATTTGCTATTGTATACCAGTTTGCCAAAGAAAAGCTTGACTAGTGTTAAGTTAAGCATGTTTTAGTCATACCAAGTTTGGTTCTTTTTGCCGATAGCTTCATTGATATTTTTAACCATAGTTAATACTATGCTAAAAAATTTCGCTTCGCTCTCAACAAAAATAAACTTGAACTTATACAACACAACACACATAACTTAACACTAGGGTATATTTAAATATTTATGAGATTGAAGTGATATTTTCCATTTAGGATTCTTAAGCACATAATCTACCATTATGGGTGTTACTTTATCTCTCTTACTCCATTCTGCCTGTAAAAATAATTCACAATTTTCACTGACTTTTGAAGCCTGTTCTTCGGCAAATTTAAAATCATGCATATTGTTAATGATGATCTTTAGTTCATTTGCTACATGATAAATATCCTGTAAAGGTAATTTTGTTTTTTTTGGTGACAGGCAAATCCAGTTCCATTTCCCTGATAAAGGATAAGCCCCGGAAGTCTCAATATGGGTTTTTATATTATTTTTTTGAAGTTCGCTGGTCAAAAGATCTAAATTCCACATCAAAGGTTCACCTCCTGTTATTACAACTGTATTGGCATTTTTTTTTGCATTTTCAATAATTCCAATAGTTTCCGTTGCAGGATGCAGATCTGCGTTCCAGCTTTCTTTTACATCGCACCAATGACAGCCAACATCACATCCACCAATTCGAATAAAATAAGCCGCTTTACCTGTATGAAATCCTTCACCCTGAATAGTATAGAATTCTTCCATTAGAGGGAGCATTTCACCATTATCTAATTTTTTTTTTGTTATTTTATCCAAAATCAAATTTTTAATGTGCAAAGTTACGGAATTGCTCAGCTAAAATTTTCAAAATATAATTATAAAAACTATTTTTATAAAAAAAATAACCATGCCGAATAATCAAAAATTTATTGACCTTATTGATCAGGGATATAGTACAAAGGGTGATTTTATTACCTTAGGGGCAGCAATGCTTGGAGATGAAACCATTACAAATTCATTTGTAAAAATTCCTTTAAAGACTTTAAACCGTCATGGTTTAATTGCCGGAGCAACAGGTACAGGTAAATCAAAAACATTACAGGTTTTTGCTGAAAACTTATCAGAAAGTGGAATTCCGGTTTTATTGATGGATGTGAAAGGAGATCTTAGTGGTTTAGCGCAACCAAGTCCGGGGCATCCCAAAATTGACGAAAGGCATGAAAAGATAGGATTGCCTTTTACGCCTAAAAAATTTCCGGTGGAGATATTAACTATTTCTGATCAGGATGGAACCCGATTACGGGCAACAGTATCTGAATTTGGGCCAACCTTACTTTCGCGCATCTTGGATCTTTCGGATGTGCAAAGTGGTATCGTTGCTGTTTTGTTTCAGTATTGTGATGATAATAAGTTACCATTATTGGATCTAAAAGATTTTAAAAAAGTACTTCAGTATTCAACGCAGGAAGGTAAAAAAGAAATGGAAGCTTCCTATGGTCGGATTTCAACCTCTTCGACAGGCTCAATTTTACGTAAAATTGTTGCGTTAGAACAGCAGGGTGGAGATCTGTTTTTTGGAGAAAGGTCTTTTGAAGTGAAGGATCTTACAAGAATAGACAATGATGGAAGAGGAATCATTTCCATATTGAGATTAACAGATATTCAGGATAGACCACAACTTTTTTCAACATTTATGCTTCAATTATTAGCAGAGATCTATAATACTTTCCCGGAACAGGGAGATAGTGATCGCCCGGAATTGGTATTGTTTATTGATGAAGCTCATTTGGTATTTGAAAATGCATCTAAAACATTGTTGAATCAGATTGAAAGCATTGTAAAATTGATCAGATCAAAAGGAATTGGGATATATTTTGTAACACAAAATCCAAAAGATATTCCGGAAGATGTTCTAGCTCAACTGGGATTAAAAGTGCAGCATGCATTAAGGGCTTTTACAGCAAAGGATAGAAAAGCAATTAAATTAGCTGCTGAGAATTATCCGGATTCGGATTATTACAATACCGCTGAAGAATTAACTCAATTAGGAATTGGAGAAGCTTTAATTTCCGCTTTAAGCGAAAAAGGAAGACCTACTCCGCTGGCTAAAACCATGTTACGTGCTCCAATGAGTAGAATGGATATTTTAAGTAGTAAAGAACTAAAAGATTTAATAGATTTGTCAAAAATTTCTACAAAGTATAATGAAGAAATTGATAGCGAAAGCGCTTATGAGATATTAAATGCTAAGATCAATGAAATTCATAAAGAAGTAGAAGTAACTAAAGAGCAAAAAAGAAGTTCATCAAAAACAAAAAAAGCAGGGATGGATCCCATCGTAAAAGTGTTGACCAGTGCAACATTTATTAGGGGTGTTTTTGATGTATTAAAAAAAGTATTAAAATAATTAGATCAATGAAGAAAATCTTATCCATTATAGTTTTAAGCCTAATTCTGATACAATGTAATAGTGATAAAAAATTTGTTATTGCTAAAAATAATCTGGGAGGAATTCAGAAAAATACCACTGTTGCAGAGTTAGACAAAATGTTTAAAAATGATTCTGTTGTAAAATTACCCAAAGACCTTGATGTTTTTAATAGGTATAGGATTTATGATCAAACGGGAAAGCACTTACTAACCATCAATTTAAATGCAACTAGAGATACTATTAAAGGTATTGGAAGCATTAAAATATTTAGTAATACCTATAAGACGGAAAAAGGGTTGAATACAGATTCAACTTTTAAAGACGTTATTGGTAATTATTCCATTAGTAAGGTTGAGCCATTTATTTCTTCTGTAATTGTTTCCGTTGATGAATTAAATGCTGGGATCGCTTTGGACAAAAAGGATTTAAAAATTAACGAATTTGATATGCGAAAGATCAGTAAAGATCAAATTCCTGACATGGCGAAAATAAAATATATTACACTTTGGTTTGATTAATCTATAACCAATAAAATGAAGACAGATAAAACAAAAATAAAACGAATACCCAAACGTGGTTTTTATGATAAGGAAACTATATTTAGGATTTTGGATAATGATTTTGTTTGTCAGATAGGGTTTGTTTATAACAATTATCCGGTGGTTATACCAACTATTTATGGTAGAAAAGACGATGTTTTATATTTTCATGGAGCCAATGTTAGCAGAATGTTGCAAACATTAGAAAAAGGAATTGCCATTTCTTTAAATGTGACCAAAACAAATGGTATTGTGTTGGCAAGATCTGCATTCCATCATTCTTTAAACTATGAATCCGTTACTATTTTTGGTGTTGCCACTTTGGTGGAAAACGAAAATGATAAACTAAAAGCACTTCAAATAATTTCCGATCAGCTTATTCCGGAAAGGTGGGAAGAAGTTAGATTTCCCAATAAAAATGAGTTGAATATTACGAAGATCCTTCAGCTAAAAATTACAGAAGCTTCTGCAAAGATCAGAGACGAAGGAGTAAGTGATGAAAAAGAAGATTATGATTTAGATATTTGGGCCGGGATATTACCACTTAAACAAGAGTATGGTGCGCCAGTTGCAGATGAAAAATTGAAAAAAGGCATTGAACTTCCGACTAGTGTAAAAAATTTAATCCAATGACAAAATATATAAAACAAACAAATCCTTTTGTAATTCCAACTACCGATGGAAAGATCATGGAAGAGCATTTTGGGCATACCAATGGAAATTCAGATTTGAGTCTGGCGATTATGACTGCACCTTCAGGATGGAGTGAACCTTTTCAAACACCTGAATTTGATGAATATACCTATGTTATAAAAGGGAAAAAGCAAATTATCATTGATGGCGATAAAATTGTTTTAAAACCAGGAGAATCTATCAAAATTTTAAAGGGAAGTCGTGTACAATACGCAAACCCTTTTGATGAAGTATGTGAATATGTTGCAATTTGTACTCCCTCATTTTCTGTTGGATTGGCAAACAGAGAAGGATAATCTACACGAAAGGTAGTATCAATCTATCATGTTATATGTACGTAGAGTTATTTTTAAAATTTTACCCGAAGTTGTAGAAAAATATAGCTATAAAATTCCGTTTTATCATCATAACAAGAAACCACTCTGTTACTTAAATATTTTAAAAGGGACTGATTATGTTGATGTTGCTTTTGTTCAAGGTATTTATTTAGAGAAAGAATTCCCGGAACTCAAAAATGATCGTAATCGTAAACAAGTTCGATCCATCCAAGTGAAGAGTCTGGAAGAATTTGATGAGTTGATGTTTGTTCAATTGTTAAATGGGGCTACAAAATTATTAGATTCCACACGAACTGCATGGAAACTGTAAATTTAATTTTTTTGGTTGTGTTTAAAAAGAATGTAGACTTTGTGCAACTTAGTAAAAAGCCTTTGTGGCTCCTTTGTGTAATAGTTATTTCGCAGAGTAACGCAAAGAAAACACAAAGTTTCTCAAAGATGCTTTTGAGTTACATGCAATATCCAAGTACATAAAATAATAATACTACATCATTCTGGAACAGAACCATTTTTTATCATTCAATCAGAATTAAAAATGTTTTTGGCTGTGTTTGATCTTACAAATCTTTTGCTTCTTTTCCCATATCAATTAAATGAGCAACTGATTTCACTAAACGATTGTGTTTTGTAATAAATGGATTTGTTTGATCCCAAACATAACCGGCCAAAATAGAACATATTTTTTCTTTAATATCCGGGTTTTCAGGTTTGTGAAAAAATAATTTTTGTAAATTTCCTGAATACCATTCATTTACATAAGAAGTAAATACATCCACTCCAAATTGAACAGGTTTTACATATTCTTTATCCAGATCAATTTCTTCTCCTTTTATAATTCTGGTAACCAGTTTTGCCGCCAGTAAACCTGTTTCCGTTGCAAAAGTAACTCCGGAAGAGAAAATAGGATCTAAAAATTCACCACTATTTCCTGTAATGATATAGCCATCACCATAAATTTGTTTTACTGCTGTAGAGAAATTTTGTATAATTTTAGGTTCAAAAAGATGTGGAACTCCTTTAAATCTTTCCTTGAAAAAGTCAGACATATTCAACATTTCTTCCAACATTTCTGTAGATGATCCTTTATGTGAATTGATAAATTCAGTAGGGCCAACAAATCCTATACTTGTCGTGCCATCAGAAAAAGGAATTACCCAAAGCCATACTTCCAGGTCAACAACATCAAAAGTAATAAGAGTTCCTTCTTCCCCTTCCGGGCGATTGATATCTTTGGCAATGGTAAAAATAGAAGAGTGTTTTGGTAAGGCAGAAGGTTTTTTAAGATCGAGTAATCCAGGTAAAACTCTACCATATCCACTGGCATCTATGATGTATTTTGCATTTATATATTTGATATTTCCGTCAATATCTCTAATAGTTGTTTTTGAATTAGAACCATCAAATTCAACGGCGATCACTTCATTTTCAAAGTCAATTTCAACACCTTTTTTTTTGGTTTCTTCGGCTAATACATTATCAAAATGAGCTCTTGGTACCTGCCAGGTCCAGTCCCATCCATCCGTAAATTTTTTGCTAAAATCGAAATTACAAACTTCATCTCCTCTTAAGAATCTTGCTCCACGTTTTATTTCATAGTTTTGTTCTTTTAAAGCGTCTAACAAACCTACTTCATCAAAATGATCCATACATCTTGGCAATAAACTTTCTCCAATAACATATCTGGGGAATTTCACCTTCTCTATGATCTTAACATTAATATTGTTATTTGCTAAATAGGAAGCTGATACACAGCCTGATGGCCCGGCACCTATTACGAGAACATCAACGGATTCTTCATTCATGAAATTAAGGTTTATAATTAAAAATAAAAATACTAAATTTGACGATTAAAAATAGTAAAAATATTTTAGATTAATCATAAAATAAGATATAATATCAAATTGGGTATGTTGAAAGTTGATAGTGAATTAGAATTAAATAATTTTTATGATGTTCTTTTTAAAAAGGACAGAATTAGCTTAGGGAAAACCATTACTGACAGAGTAGAAAAGAGTCATAATTTTTTAAAAGAATTCTCTGAAAATAAAATTATATATGGTGTGAACACGGGGTTTGGGCCAATGGCACAATATAAGATCGCTGATAAAGATCGAAAGCAGTTACAGTATAATTTGATTCGAAGTCATGCTTCAGGTACAGGTGAGCCTTTGAGCCCTACATGTGTTAAATCAGCTATGATGGCAAGATTAAACACATTGTGTTTAGGAAATTCGGGTGTTCATTCATCTGTTGTTCATTTAATGGTTGAATTGATCAATAGAGATATTACGCCGTTGATCTATTCTCATGGTGGAGTAGGTGCAAGTGGTGATTTAGTTCAACTGGCACATTTAGCACTTGTTTTAATTGGAGAAGGAGAAGTTTTTTATAAAGGAGAAAGATTACAAACCAAAGATGTTTTTGAAAAGGAAGGATTATCTCCAATCAAAGTAGAATTAAGAGAAGGGATTGCTTTGATGAATGGAACTTCCGTTATGACGGGAGTAGGGATCGTAAATACTATTTATACTGAAAAGCTTTTAGATTGTATCACTGCTTGTTCTGTGGCTATCAATGAAATTGTTAGTGCATATGATGATCATTTGTCATTAGAATTAAACAAAACCAAAAAGCATAAAGGGCAACAGGAAATTGCGAAACGAATGCGTGATTCTTTGTCTGATAGTAAATTGATAAGAAAAAGAGAAGAGCATTTGTATAATGGCAAGACCAATGGAGATACTATATTTAAAGAAAAAGTACAGGAGTATTATTCGCTACGATGTGTTCCTCAAATACTTGGCCCTGTTTTAGATACAGTGAAAACCGTTGAAAGAGTTTTGATCGAAGAAGTTAATTCGGCAAATGACAATCCAATTGTTGATGTGGAAAATGAGCAAGTGTATCATGGAGGTAATTTCCATGGTGATTATGTTTCACTGGAAATGGATAAACTAAAACTGGTTGTTACAAAATTGAGTATGCTTTCAGAAAGACAGCTGAATTATTTATTGAACCACCGGTTAAATGATATTTTACCTCCGTTTGTAAACCTTGGAAAATTAGGCTTGAACTTTGGTATGCAGGGCGTTCAGTTTACAGCGACTTCAACTACCGCTGAAAACCAAATGTTGTCAAATCCTATGTATGTTCATAGTATCCCAAATAATAATGATAATCAGGATATTGTAAGTATGGGAACAAATGCTGCATTGATAACTAAAAAAGTGATTGAAAATGCATTTGAAGTTGTTGCCATTGAAATGATCACCATTATTCAGGCAATTGAATATCTTAATTATCAGGATAAAATATCGTCTAGAACATTAAAAATGTATAATGAAATTCGAAAAATTGTCCCTGTTTTTAAAGAAGATGTTATTATGTACCCATATGTAAATAAGGTGAAAAAGCATATCATGAAAATTGTTTAAATTTGATGTTTACTTTAAGGATGTGTATATCCATAATGAATATTAATTTAAATCCCCCTTATCATGAAAAATTTATTAGCATTTGTAGTATTTGTTTTTATTAGTCAAATAGTCTTATCTCAAAGAGTAGCTTCGGTAAGACATGAAGGAAAATTTGGTTATATCAAAGAAGACGGCTCCTGGTTTATTGAACCAAGTTATGATAAAGCAGCTAACTTTTCAGATGGTATGGCAGCTGTTTACAATGATGGTAAATGGGGCTTTATTGATAGTAAGAACCAGTTAGTAATTGATTATCAGTTTGATAAAGTTAAAAGGTTTGATTCAGGGATAGCTATTGCTGCCAAGGATAAAAGATGGTTTTATATTGGCAGATCCGGAAACGAAATCACTACAATGCCTGCATCCGATAAGGTGTTCGATTTTAAAAAGGGTTATGCCTTTATTAAAAGAGGAGAAGATGTAGGCATTATTAATTCAAAGGGCGAAGTGATCATTGAGCCTGCCTATAAGAAAATATTTCCCGTTACCGGAGGTTATGCCAAAGTACAGAAAGGAGATCTGTTTGGTTTGGTTGATAAAACCGGTAAAGTGGTTATTGAACCTGTATATCAGGATATTGGAAAGTATTCGAATGGAGTTTTGAAAGCCAAAAAAGATGGTGTATTTGGTCTAATTATCAATGGGAAATTTTCTCCTGTGGAAGGTGCCATAAAAATTTGGAACTTTGACGATAGTCAGAATTTAACCTATGCACAATCAACTAATAAAAAAATTGGATTTATTGATAGAAAAGGTATATGGGTTATTGAACCAACCTTAAAAAAAGCAAGAAGATTTCATAATGGATTAGCACCTGCTATGGGTGGTGGTAAATTATGGGGTTATATAGATGAATCAGGCAACTGGAAGATAGAAGAAAAATTCAAGGATGCTGAAATATTTAGCGATGATGGCCTGGCTCCTGTAAAGGTGAAAAAACTATGGGGTTTTGTCAATTTACAGGGTGAATTGGTTATCAAAGATGCATATGATTTACCGGGAGGTAATCCATTTTCTTTTTTCATCATTCAGGAAAAAGGATTCAAAAATGGAATTGTAAGAGTAAAGAGTAAAAAGGGCTGGGGTTATTTAAATACCAAAGGTGAAGTGTTAAATAATACATGGTATCAAAATGCTGAGGATTTTGTTGAAATAAAATAAAAAAAATTGATGAAAAGTGCTTTAGTAACAGGAGGATCACGTGGTATTGGAAGAGCAATTTGTGTAAAATTAGCACAGGAATCAGACTATCATATATTGATCAATTACAGATCTAATCAAAAAGAAGCGGAAGAAACATTGAAACTGGTGGAAGAGAAGGGTGGAAGTGGAGAATTGATACCATTTGATGTTGCTAATTTTGAAGAAGTTAAAGATAGTTTGGAATCCTGGTATGAAAAAAATCCAAAATCGATCATTGAGGTTATTGTCAATAATGCAGGAATTACCAAAGATGGTTTGTTTATGTGGATGCCAAAAGAGGACTGGGATGGTGTGATAAACACCAGTTTGAATGGGTTTTATAATGTTACCAATCAATTGATACAAAAACTATTGAGAAACCGATATGGAAGAATTGTAAATATTGTTTCGGTTTCCGGTGTGAAAGGAACAGCAGGTCAGGTAAATTACTCGGCAGCTAAAGGTGCTATTGTTGCAGCAACGAAAGCGCTGGCACAAGAAGTGGCAAAACGTAAGATTACTGTAAATGCCGTTGCCCCGGGTTTTATAAGATCGGATATGACTGCAGGTTTAGATGAAGGTGAGTTTAAAAAAATGATCCCATTAAATCGCTTTGGAGAAGCAGAAGAAGTTGCAGATCTGGTATCATTTTTGGTTTCAAAAAAGGCATCCTATATCACAGGTGAGATAATAAATATTAACGGTGGAATTTATTCATAAATAAACATGAGAAGAGTTGTTATTACTGGTATGGGAATTTATTCTTGTTTGGGTGAAAACTTAAATGAGGTAAAAGATTCATTGTATCAGGGGAAGTCAGGGATAATATTTGATAAAGAGCGTAAAGAATTTGGATATAGATCGGGTCTTACCGGTATGGTGAAAGATCCTGATATTAAAAAAGTATTAGGACGAAGACAAAGAATAAGTATGGGGCAAGAAGCACAATTTGCTTATGTAGCTACTGTAGAAGCTTTAAAGAATGCAAAAATAGATGATCAGTTTTTAACTGAAAATGAAATTGGAATACTATATGGTAATGATAGTACTTCACAATCGGTTGTTGAGTCAATTGATAAAGTTAGAGATAAAAAGGATACAACTTTGGTTGGGTCTGGTGCAATTTTTAAATCAATGAATTGCACTGTTACCATGAATTTAGCAACCATATTTAAATTAAAAGGAATTAATTTAACTGTTAGTGCTGCTTGTGCCTCCGGTTCGCAATCTGTTGGGCTTGGTTATCATTTGATCAAAAGTGGTTTGCAGGATTGTATTATTTGTGGTGGAGCGCAGGAGATAAATAAATATGCAATGGCAACATTTGACGGACTAGGAGTATTTTCTGTAAATGAAAAAGATCCCATTAAAGCTTCACGTCCCTTTGATAAAAACAGGGATGGTTTGATTCCAAGTGGAGGAGCGGCTTCCTTAATATTAGAGAGTTATGAATCAGCTGTAAAACGTGGTGCCCCTATTTTAGGTGAAATTGTGGGTCATGGGTTTTCTTCCAATGGAGAGCATATTTCAACACCTAATGTTGATGGTCCAACACGTGCTCTTAAAAAAGCTTTAAAGCAAGCAGGTTTGAAACCTGAACAGATAGATTATATCAATGCTCATGCAACTTCAACACCTGTGGGTGATCAAAATGAGGCAAAAGCAATTCATGGAGTTTTTGGTAGTAAGCCGTATATAAGTTCTACAAAATCAATGACCGGCCATGAATGCTGGATGGCTGGAGCAAGTGAAATTATTTACTCTATGTTAATGATGGAAAACTCATTTATTGCACCAAATATTAATTTAGAAGAGCCAGATGAAGATTCAAAGAAATTAAATCTGGTAAAACAAACACTAGATAAAAATATTGATGTATTTTTGTCGAATTCTTTTGGTTTCGGAGGAACCAATTCAGTAATAATTGTGAAAAAAATTAAAAGTTAGTAAATAAAAATGGAGAAAGATCTTATAATTCATAAAATCAATGATTTTCTAGTTGATGAGTTTGAAGTGGATGCAGATGAATTACAACCTGAAGCAAATTTAAAAGAAGCTTTAGAATTAGATAGTTTAGATTTTGTTGATCTGGTGGTGTCAGTGGAAGAAAATTTTGATGTAAAACTGGTTGCTGATGACTTTGTCAGTATCATTACGTTAAAAAATTTCTATGATTTTATTGAAGATAAATTGAATTAAATTACTTTTTAATGGTGCAATGGGATGGCAAATCGAGAGGAGCGGTTCTTGGCTATAAAATATTTATTTTTTTAATACAAAACCTTGGAGTAAGGTCAGCATACCTATTGCTGTACTTTGTTGCATTCTATTTTTTATTATTTTCCTTTGAAGGAACCAAAGCAAGCTTTTATTATTTTCATAAACGATTAGGTTTTTCTAAACTTAGCAGTATATGGAAAGTATATAAAAGTTATTTTGTTTTTGGTCAGACGATTATTGATAAAGTAACTATTTCTGCAGGTATAAAAAATAAGTTCACTTTTGAGCATGATGGAGGAGAAGCAATTATAGATCTGTTAAAAGAGAAAAAAGGTGGAATTTTAATAAGTGCTCACATAGGTAATTTTGAGATTGCTGATTATTTTTTTAATGAAATGGAAGATAGTTCTCATATCAATCTGGTAACAACCGATAGAGAGCATCGTGCGATCAAAGAATATTTAGAAAGTATATCGCTTAAAAATAATTTAAAATTTATTGTTGTCAATGAAGATTTATCTCATATTTTTGAAATAAATAATGCATTGAGCAATAATGAGCTGGTTTGTTTTACCGGCGACAGATATTTTGAAGGAAACAAAGTTTTGTCCGAAGAGTTGCTTGGTAAAAAAGCAAATTTCCCGGCAGGGACTTTTCTTTTGGGATCCAGACTAAATGTACCTGTTTTGTTTGTATATGTGATGAAAGAAACATCAAAACATTATCATTTATATACTAGAAAAGCATCCTTCAAAAAAAGGGATGCACAGGATCTGTTAAAAAGCTATACGCAAAGTGTAGAATGGATATTAAAAAAATATCCATATCAATGGTTTAATTATTTTGATTTTTGGAATGACATAAAATAAATTAATTTGAAAAATGTTTTAGTAGTTTACTACACCCAGTCAGGGCAATTATTAGATATTGCAAAAAATGTAACCAATGAATTAGAAACATCAGAAGACATAAATCTGAGTTTTTATGAAATAAAACTTAAGAAAAATTTTCCATTTCCATGGCCGAACGAAGATTTTTATGATGCTTTTCCAGAAGCATATTTGCAAGTACCAAGAGAACTAACAGATCTGGATAATCCATTACTTAAAAAAAAGTATGATTTGGTAATTTTATCATATCAGATCTGGTTTTTAACACCATCTATTCCATTTAATTCATTTTTAAAGAGTGAAGCGATTAAACCTTTGATTGAAAATACACCTATAATTACAATAATTGGCAGTAGAAATATGTGGGTGATGGCACATGAAAAGGTAAAAAAATTACTCTATGCCAATAAAGCTAATCTGGTAGGGAATATCGTTTTGGCAGACAGACACCCTAATCATATAAGTGTGATTACTATTTATGTGTGGATGTATTCAGGTGTTAAAAAAAGGTTGTGGGGTATTTTTCCTAAACCAGGTATTTCTGATAAGGATATTGAAGATGCAAAGAATTTTAGTAATCCAATTCTGGAATCAGTAAAGAAGAGCAGTTATAAGGAGCTTCAGGATAAATTATTATCTATTGGAGCTATTAATATCAAACCATTTTTGATCGTAACCGACAAACGAGCACAGATCATTTTTGGTAAATGGGCTAATTTTATTGATAAAAAATCTAAAAATAATCCTAAAAAACGTAAAAGATTATTAAACTATTTTAGCTTTTATTTAACATTTGCTATATGGGCTATTGCTCCAATAGTTTTTATTGTATATTTGCTCACATTTCTTTTTACTATGGGGAACAGAAAAAAGGAAAAAGATTACTACTCTCATACTAAATTAAAATAGATCATATAAAATGTCGGATGTTTATATAAACAAAATTTCCAAAGTTTTACCAAATAATCCCGTTTCAAATGATGAAATGGAAAATATACTGGGACTGATTGATGGTAAAAAATCGAAAGCCAGAGCCTTGATTCTTCGTAGCAATAAAATAAAAATAAGATATTATTGCGTAGACGAAAATAGAAATATTACGCATACCAACGCTCAGTTAACCAAAGAAGCCGTTGATCAATTATTTGATGATAATTTTACGGAAAATGATATAGAAGTTTTATCCTGTGGTACTACAACCCCAGATCAGCTCTTACCATCTCATGCAGCAATGGTTCATGGTTTGTTTGATAAGAAAAGTTATGAACTGAATTCATCTTCGGGTATTTGTACTTCGGGAATGAATGCTTTAAAATTTGGGTATTTATCTGTAAAATCAGGTAATACAGAAAATGCTGTATGTACTGCTTCTGAAAGATTTTCAGTGTGGATGCTTGCCGAAAAGTTCCATAGTGAAATTGAAAATTTAAAATTTTTACAAGAAAAACCAATCATAGCTTTTAAAAAGGAATTTTTAAGGTGGATGTTGTCTGATGGTTCTTCTGCAATGCTCTTGGAAAATAAACCAAAAGGAGATCTTTCTTTAAAAATTGAATGGATGGAAGCCTTTTCATATGCACATGAATTAGATACCTGTATGTATGCCGGTGGAGATAAGCAGGAAGATGGATCTATCAAACCATGGAATGAATACAGCCCGGAAGAATGGCTTACAAAATCTGTTTTTTCTTTAAAACAGGATGTTAAGTTGTTGGATGCGAATATCTTGCAGAAAGGTGTTTTGAGTATGGACGAAGCTTTAAAAAAGAATAATGTTGACCCTTCAACCATAGATCATTTTTTGGTGCATATATCCTCTTTTTATTTTAAAGACGGATTAAAAGAACAAATGGATGAAAAAGGTATTAATATTCCTGCATCCAGCTGGTTTTTTAATTTAGATAAAGTAGGAAATATTGGTTCAGCTTCTATTTATTTGATGGTGGAAGAGCTTTTTAATTCAGGTAAATTAAAAAAAGGAGAATCTATTTTTGTAAGTGTTCCTGAAAGCGGAAGGTTTTCTTATGCCTATGCTTTTTTAACAGTTTGCTAAACTAAATCATTAGAATGCTGGCAAACATTGAAAAAGTTAAAGAATTAATTCCACAAAAAGCACCATTTGTCATGGTGGATGAGTTATTGCAATTTACACAAGAAAATTTAAGATCACGTTTTAAGATCAGTGCCAGTAATCTTTTTGTTGAAAATAATCAATTTGTTGAGTCGGGTATTATTGAAAATATGGCTCAATCCGTAGCATTGCACACAGGTTATCAATTTTTCTTATTGAATAAAATTGCACCAACCGGTTATTTGGGTGCTATAAAGAATGTAGAAATAACCAGATTGCCTAAAACCGGAGAAACGATTGAAACTGCTATTGAAATTATTCAGGAGTTTATGGGAGTTACTTTGGTAGATGTGAAGGTATTTAGTGATGATGAAATTATAGCTAAAAGTCAAATGAAAACTGTTTTGGCCTCATAAGAATGGATCCGTTAGAGAATGTAGATATCAGAAAGTTTTTGCCTCATAGAGAATCTATGCTGATGGTTGACAAACTGGTATTCTTAACGGATGATTTTGTGAAAACTGAATTTTTGATAAAAGAAGATAATGTATTTCTAAAGAATAAAACTTTTATAGAATCAGGATTGATCGAGAATATTGCTCAAACCTGTTCGGTGATAGCAGGTAGTTCTTATTTTAATGAAGGAGACGAAAGGCATGAAAATAATTCAAGAGTTATTGGTTATATTTCTGCTTTAAAATCGGTGGAAATTTATGAATTGCCAAAAGTGAATGATCTGCTTGTATCCCAAGGGACGATGGTTTCCAGATTTGATTTTGAAAATTACCTGACCTGTACGATGAAAGGTAAGATCCTTTGTGGAGATAAGGTTTTATTAGACTGTTTGTTAAATTTATTTATAAAAGACACACGACATGAAGGATAATGAAGTGCCTCAGGACAAAAGTTCGTTTACCGATCTGTATTACGCAGTGGATAAAGATGGTAATTATGTGACCAAGAAGAGCAGTGGCTGGGATGCACAAAAAATGGCTTTGGATGAATCATTGGATCTGATTGATGAGCGAGTGGAGGAAATAAAGCAATTGGTTCTGGATAAAAAAATTAGTCCGATTATATATTATATGGAATTGAACAGAATGGATATTTCTGTATTGGCAGCATATTATGGAAAATGGCAATGGATGGTGAAAAGGCATTTCAAACCTGCTGTTTTTGCTAAACTTTCAGAAAAAGCTTTAAAAAAATATGCAGATATTTTTAATATAAATACAGATCAGTTAAAAGATATTACTTTAAATGAAAATTGATTTTAAACATAATCATGCAGCACATTGTGAAAATGGTGTTATTTCAAATTTATTGACCCATAATGGATTTAAAATAAGTGAACCCATGGCTTTTGGCTTAGGTTCAGGATTATTTTTTGTCTATCTACCTTTTATAAAGGTGAATTTTGCTCCGGCATTAAGTTTTAGACCACAACCTGGTCTGATCTTTAAAAGAATGAGTAAAAGATTGGGTATCAAGATCAAAAGAAGAAAATTCAGAAGCCCAAAAGTTGCAAAAGAAGCATTAGATGAAATGCTTGCTAAGAATATTCCTGTTGGATTGCAGGTTGGTGTTTTTAATCTGACTTATTTTCCTGATGACTATCGATTTCATTTCAATGCTCATAACCTGGTAGTTTATGGTAAGGAGGGGGATACTTATTTGATCAGTGATCCTGTAATGGAACATGTTACAACGCTTACTTCTAAAGAATTGGAGACCGTACGATTTGCAAAAGGTGTTTATGCGCCTAAAGGTCAAATGTATTATCCTGTTGATATTCCTGAGAAATTTGACCTTGAAAAAGCGATAAAAAAGTCGATTAAATCTACCTGTAGTAATATGTTAGCTCCTGTGCCTATTGTTGGTGTAAAAGGAATTAGAACAGTTGCAAAAGCCATAAAAAAGTGGCCAAAGAAAATTGGAGTAAAGCGAACGAATCATAATTTAGGTCAGATCGTAAGAATGCAGGAAGAAATTGGTACCGGTGGTGGTGGATTTCGTTTTATTTATGGTGCATTTTTGCAGGAAGCTGCAGATATTCTGAACAACAAAAAACTATTAGATCTTTCTAAAGAAATTACTGATATTGGTGATCTGTGGCGGGATTTTGCTTTAGATGCTTCACGTTTATATAAAAACAGAAGTGTAAAATCTGATGGATATAATAAAATTTCTGATCAATTGATGTATATCGCAGGAAGGGAAGAAGCATTTTACAAAAAATTAAAAAAAGCAATTACCTGATGAATGAGGTAATTATCCATATAGATCAATTAGCCAAAAAATATAAGGATGCTGATTTTTTTGCAGTTCAGCCATTGGATCTGATCATCGAGAAAAATGAAATATTTGGTATGCTTGGTCCAAATGGAGCTGGTAAAACAACACTGATTTCTATGCTTTGTGGATTGTTAAAACCAACATCGGGAACATTTGAAATTGACCATCTTACTTACCAAAAAAACCGAAAGCAAATACAATATTTAATAGGAGTTGTTCCACAGGAATATGCGCTATACCCAACTTTAACTGCTTATGAAAATCTAATGTATTTCGGTTCGATGTACGGAATTAAATCAGATGATCTTAAGAAAAGAATTGACAAGTCACTGGGTGAATTAGGACTTACAAAATTTGCAAACAAAAGGATAAAAACCTTTTCAGGAGGAATGAAGCGCAGAGTAAACTTGATTGCAGGAATATTACATCAGCCCAAAATTCTTTTTTTGGATGAACCTACTGTTGGTGTGGATGTACAATCAAAGAATGTTATTATTCAACATTTAAAACAGTTGAATGAAAAGGGAACAACTATTGTGTATACCTCACATCATATGATTGAAGCACAGGAACTTTGTACTGAAGTAGCTATTATTGACCGCGGTAAAATTATTGTTCAGGGAACCCCAAAAGACCTGATAAGATCAGTAAAAAATGCAATCAATTTAGAAAGTGTTTATTTAGATCTAACAGGAGGAGAATTGAGAGATTATGCATAAATTAGGCATGGCCACATACAAGGAATTTTTACTCTTAAAAAGAGATTTTGGCGGTTTGATCATCCTGTTCTTAATGCCCTTGGTGCTGGTAATTACGATAACTATTATTCAGGAAAGCACTGCCCAGCAAATCTTTAATTCAAAATTATCTGTATTGCTTATTGATAATGATAAAGGCGAATTGTCACAGTCTATTATTAGCAATTTAGATCAAAATAAATTATTAAAGGTTGTTGATAAGATTGATGGAGAATTAGTTGATGAAGAAAAAGCAAACGATCTGGTTTTACAGGGTGAATATAAACTGGCAATTGTAATTCCGGAAGGATTAACAGAGAATTTAAATACAAAAGTTTCGCAAAATGTTTCAAAAATTTTAGATCAATTTGAGTTTAATGAAGAAAAAGAAATAGTAGAAAAAGAGATCAGCACCCAACAAATAAAGTTATATTTTGATCCAACACTTCAGAATTCAATTCGGAATGCCATTAAGAATTCTATAGATAATATGGTCTCAAAAATTGAGACTCAATCCATATACAAAGCTTTTAAAGATGAATTAGAAATTGAGGAGGATGTTTTTGATAATAAAGAATTTGTTTCCTTTTTAGAAATAAATCCGCAAAAGAATAATGTTGAGATCAAACCAAACTCTGTGCAGCATAATGTACCGGCATGGACTTTATTTGCCATATTTTTCATCATTGTTCCACTTTCAATCAATATGGTAAAAGAGAAAAGTCAAGGTACTTTTGTAAGACTTAAAACAAATCCTATTTCATATGCTACTATTTTAGGAGGGAAAGTAATTGTTTACTTAGCAGTTTGTTTGATACAGTTTGCCTTGATGTTGTTGGTAGGATTATATTTATTTCCATATTTAGGACTTCCAAATTTTGAAGTAAATGGTAGTTATTTTTTATTATTTTTAGTCGCGATATTTTCTGGATTATCGGCAATTGGAATTGGGATATTGATTGGAACCATAGCAGATACACAAGAACAATCAGCGCCTTTTGGAGCAACTTTAGTGGTGATTCTGGCAGCTGTTGGCGGTGTTTGGATACCGGTTTTTGCCATGCCAAAAATGATGCAGATATTTGCTCAGATTTCGCCTATGAACTGGGGATTAAATTGTTTTTATGATGTGATTATAAGAGATAACAGCTTTATGGAGATATTACCTGAATTATTATTATTAGGTTTGTTTTTTGTTGGGATGATGGCAATTTCTATTTATTATGATAAAGCCAAAAACAGAGTGTAGCATGGTGATCAAAGAAACATCAAAAATAAGAGTTAGATTCAATGAAGTTGATTCTTTGGGAATCGTATGGCACGGACATTATATCACTTATTTTGAAGAAGGAAGAGAACAATTTGGCATGAAACATGGAATTTCCTATTTAGATGTGAAAACAAATGGGTATGCCACACCTATTGTTGAATCTGTTTGTAAGCATAAATTACCATTAAAATACGGTGATATTGCAACTATTGAAACTACATTTGTGGATACACCGGCAAATAAAATGATCTTTACCTACAAGATCTTTAATCCGGTTGGAAAGGTTGTATGTACAGGTAAAACAGTTCAGGTCCTTATTGACGAAAAGGGAGAATTGGTTTTAAATGTTCCATCATTTATGGAAGCATGGAAGAAAAAGGTTGGTTTGTTGAAATGATAAAATGTGTTAATGATAGAAGGATATTTTTAGTAAAAATAATCAAGAGGCATTTAAAGGAAAGGAAAGAATATAATT